>JAGRHW010000710.1 GCA_020444765.1 Gammaproteobacteria bacterium
CGCCGAATGCGGCGCAGGAGCCGACCGCGATCACCACCTGTGCAGCTTCCACAGATTCGATCAGGATATCGAGGTTGGTACGACCGGCGATCGTGGAACAGGTGCCCTGGCCGCCCAGCGGCACGGAACCGTCGACGATAAGGAGATAACCGCCGGCACTCGATGCCTCGTGACGCGCCGCCTCAGCGGCGGCGCCGCTGGCGGCCTGCAGCGTGTGATGGTAGTCGAGGGAAATGAAATCGAAGATCAGGGACTCGAAGGTCGGGGCATAGGAGCGGGTCAGCGACTCGGTACAACCGGTGCATTCCTGGAAGGACAACCACACCACCGAACGACGCCGTGCAGCACCGAGTCCATGCGCGATCTCGGCAGCCGCCGCCGTGGGCAGGCCCAGCATCGCCGCCAACCCAAAGCAGCGCTTCAGGAAGGCCCGCCGGCTTACACCGGCGGAAACCAGGTAATCCGCCAGAGTCCTGTCCGTACCCATGCGCCACGCGACCTCATAGTCCAGATACTCCGAGCATGCTCGGCGAGATACCTGACGTCAATCTCCTGCAGATGGCCCAACCGCAGGCCAGGTCGCGGTCAAAGCCGGACGGCGGCATCGCCACCGTGCTCGA
>JAGRHW010000711.1 GCA_020444765.1 Gammaproteobacteria bacterium
ACCCGAAAGCGCGCGCCGGGCGGTTCGTTCATTTGTCCGTATACCAGCACTGTTTTTTCAAGGACACCGGTCTCAGCCATCGAGCGGTGCATGTCCTCGGCCTCGCGCATGCGCTCGCCGATACCGCAAAACAGGCTTACGCCTTCGTACTGCTCCGCCATATTGTTGATGAGTTCATTGATGAGTACCGTCTTACCGACGCCGGCACCGCCAAACAGTCCCGATTTACCGCCTCGCTCGAGCGGTGCAAGCAGGTCGATCGCCTTGATGCCGGTCTCGAAAATGTCCGTGCCGGTGACTCGATCGGCGAGCGGCAGAAGCGGGCGGTGGATTGGCCAATGATCGTCTGCCCTCAGCGGACCTTTGTCGTCGATAGGCTCACCGAATACGTTGAGCATACGGCCGAGCAGCGCTTCTCCGACCGGCATTTTCAGGGTGTGCGCCGTGTTGAGAACCGCCATGCCGCGACTGAGCTGGCGCGCGGCATTCAGGGCGATGCAGCGTGCCGTGTCTCCCGCTACGTGTGTCTGTACCTCGAGGACGACATTGTTCCTGGCTCCGGTACGTAATTCGCTATAGCGCGGCGGCAGCGGTGGTTCGAAACGCACATCGACAACGTT
>JAGRHW010000712.1 GCA_020444765.1 Gammaproteobacteria bacterium
ACATCAGCAGGCTGGATCCAAAGGCCGGATGCGCCATTGTTACAGACCGAAACGTCGCCGACCGGCATCTGGCGACTCTGACCGGCAGTCTCGACGCGCATGGAATCCGGCACAGTGAATTCATTCTGGCGCCTGGCGAGAAGACGAAGTCGATGGACACGTTTTCCCATGTCTGCGATTCGATCCTCGGCGCCAGGTTCGAACGCAACGACCTGGTGGTCGCTCTCGGCGGCGGAGTGATTGGCGATCTGGCGGGCTTCGCGGCTTCCTGCCTGCGCCGTGGCATGCGCTTTGTCCAGATTCCGACAACCCTGCTGTCACAGGTCGATTCGTCCGTGGGAGGCAAGACCGCGATCAACTCGCCGCACGGCAAGAATCTCATCGGCGCCTTTTACCAGCCGTCGCTGGTGCTCGCCGATGCCACATCCCTCGATACTCTCCCGGAGCGGGAATTCCGCGCCGGTTACGCAGAGGTCGCAAAATACGGCCTCATCAACAATGCTCCGTTCTTCAACTGGCTCGAGCAGAACAAGAGCGAGATTTTCCAGCGCGGTCCGGCGCTGATAGAAGCCATCCGCGTTAGTTGTGACAGCAAAGCGAAAGTCGTTGCCCGGGAT
>JAGRHW010000713.1 GCA_020444765.1 Gammaproteobacteria bacterium
TCCCCGTCATCTTTATTCTGGTGATGATCTTCCGGCCATCCGGTCTGATCGCCTTTACCGAATTCAAGGTCTTGGACTGGATTAGACCTAAGAATAGGATTACAGAGTAGTTAATTAGAGTTAGACTTCTTGGAGATCAACCATGTCACTGCTTCGCGTCGAGCATATGACCCACTACTTCGGCGGGCTGCGAGCGGTCAATGACTTTAATTTGACCGTTGAACCCGGCCAGATTAGGGGCCTGATTGGCCCCAACGGCGCCGGGAAAAGCACCGTCTTTAACCTCATCACCGGCCTGTACAAACCGACCGAAGGGCGCATCCTGCTGGACGGCGAGGATATTGTCGGCCGGCAGCCTTATCAGATTGCGGCGATGGGCTTAGGCCGCACCTTCCAAAACCTCCAGTTGTGGCGGCACATGACCGTTTTGGAACACGTCAAGATGGCCCGTTACTCCAAAATCACCTATGGCCTGATCGGCGCTTTTTTCGGCACGGCCCAGCGCCAGCGCGAAGAAGCGGCCATCGAAGCCAAAGCCTATAGCCTATTGGATTTAGTCGGTGTCGGACATTTGGCCGAGCAAAACGTAACCAATCTCCCGTACGGCGCGCTCCGCC
>JAGRHW010000714.1 GCA_020444765.1 Gammaproteobacteria bacterium
GGGTCGACAGGGAACTTTACGCCTTCATCGCCGAGGAGGCGCTGCCAGGTACGGGAGTATCCGAGTTCGACTTCTGGCATGGCTTCGCCGACCTCATTCACGACCTCGCGCCAAAGAACAGAGACCTTTTGGCAAAGCGCGATGCGATCCAGACCAAGATCGACGGGTGGTACCGCGCCAATGGCGCGCCGGCCGATCTGGAGTCCTATAAGGGGTTCCTGAAGGAGATCGGCTACCTGCTGGACGAGGGTCCGGATTTCCATGTGGCAACCCAGAACGTCGACAGCGAAATCACCACCATTGCCGGGCCCCAGCTCGTCGTCCCGGTCATGAATGCCCGCTATGCGCTGAATGCCGCCAACGCCCGCTGGGGATCGCTCTATGACGCGCTTTATGGCACCGACGCCGTTGCCGAGACCGGTGGCGCCCATCGTTCTGGCACCTACAATCCCGTCCGCGGCGCCAAAGTCATTGCCTGGGCGCGGAGCTTCCTCGATGCGGCGGCACCCTTGGCGAACGGCAGCTGGTCCGAGGCCAAAGACATTTCCGTCAGCGGTGGCGCCTTGTCGACCTCTCTCGGCAGCTTGAAGGCACCGGCGCAATTCCGCGGCTACCG
>JAGRHW010000715.1 GCA_020444765.1 Gammaproteobacteria bacterium
TGACGCCTCCGGGCGACCGGACCGGGCAAGGCGCCACCGGCGCCTCGCCTTTTCGGCCCGGGGACCTGTTGAGAGGGCTGCGCGGGGCGCGGCCTTTTCCCTGGCCCGAAGCTCGGCCGCGAACCGCAGCGTCGGTCAGACGGAAGGGCCGTTGGAATAGGGCGCCGGGCCCGTTGATCCGCCAGGATGGCGTCCCGAGTGGCGCTCAGCCCCGTTCCGCGGCGCGGGACAGGGCCTGGGGCAGCGCGGCGGCGAAGGCCTCGAGATCGGCGTCTTCGCCCGCCGTCACGCGGATGCAGCGGTCGAGGGGGGCCACGCCCGGCATGCGCACGAAGATCCCCGCCGCGGTCAGCTCCGCCAGCACCGCCCGCGCGAAGGCGCCGTCGCGCCCGCAGTCGATGGCCAGGAAATTCGTCGCCGAGGGCAGCGCCGCGAGGCCGTTCGCCGCGGCGATCTCCGCGAGCCTTGCGCGGGAGCGGGCGACCTTCCCCACCACCGAGGCCAGCCAGCCCGGGTCGCCGAGGGAGGCCAGCGCGCCGGCCTGGGCGATGCGGTTGACCCCGAAATGGTTGCGCACCCGGTCGAAGGCGGCGATCAGCTCGGGATGGCCGATG
>JAGRHW010000716.1 GCA_020444765.1 Gammaproteobacteria bacterium
TCGCGTCCGGCGATATAGTCCCATTCCGGTTGCCGGGTGATCGGGATGCCAGCATCCTCTTCCACCATCTGCATGCGCGCCGCCATGCTTGCCTCTTCGCGGCTTTCCTCATTGCGCTGGCGCTGGTTGGGCTGACTGGTATCCTCCGTCTGCTGGATCCTTGCGGAGGCATGAACGACATCCGGGTCGTCTGCCGTTTCCGGCGGCTGTTCGCCAAAATCCCAGATTCCCAGATTATCATCGCGGTAGGGCGGCTGAACGACATGGGTCTTGGGATTGAACTGGACGCGCATCTGCCCGAGATCATTGCCGAGCAGTACCCCGATCCGTCGGATTTCCTCGCTGTCCTCCCAGTCGGGTCCGGCTTCCATGAATAGCCTTCGGCCCTTTTCAACCCAGGGATCGTCATCCTTGTAGGCCGGATCGATCAAGGCACGTGCCAGACGCGCCATCAGCGGGCCTGCGAGCTTGGGCCCGTCAGGCGCTGCAGTGTGAAAGTTGCGCCACAATCTCAGCAGGCCGGGATACCGCCGCCCGGCGAGCAATTCGACCCGGCTGTCCTCGATGATCGACACCAGCGCGATCTGCAACGGCTTGAGGGCACGCGCC
>JAGRHW010000717.1 GCA_020444765.1 Gammaproteobacteria bacterium
TGGCGGGCGGTGGAATCCAGCACGTAGGACTCCAGCAGAGTGTCGTGCCGGATGCCGCGCAAGGTAATGCCATGATTGGCGAGCACATGCGAATCGTATTTGAGATGCTGGCCCAACTTGGGTCGCGCCGGGTCCTCCAGCAGCGGGCGCAATCGTTCCAACACCCATTCGCGATTCAACTGTTCCGGGGCACCGGGATAGTCGTGCGCCAAGGGCACATAGGCGGCTTCGCAAGGATTCACCGCGAAAGACACGCCGACGATCCGCGCGTCCAGATAATTCAGGCTGGTGGTTTCGGTATCGAAGGCGAACAAATCCGCCGCCTGTAACCGCGTCAGCCATTCCTCGAAAGCTGGCTGATCCAGGACGAGTTGATAGGTCACCGGCTCGGCGGCGGTTTCCTGAAAATCGAGCGCCGGCTGAGTCGGTGCCGGTGCCGGATTGGCTTGTGGGGCGGACGATAAATCCCGTAACCAGGCGCGGAATTCGAAACGCTCGTACAGCGCCCGCAGCGCGGCGGTATCGGGCGGCGCGGGCCGCAGCTCCTCAAACGCGACGGGCAGCGCGACCTGACAATCCAGGATCGCCAGTTGCCGCGACAACGGCAG
>JAGRHW010000718.1 GCA_020444765.1 Gammaproteobacteria bacterium
GGGTTTGAGGGCGGCCAACAGCTATTCGATGGCGAACGCTTCGACGGCGTGTTCGTCCTTGGCGATCAGCTCCAACACTCGGCCGCCGCCACGCGCCACACAAGTGAGCGGATCCTCGGCGACCACCACGTTCAGGCCGGTTTCCTCCATGATCAGCTTGTCGATATCCCGCATCAGCGCGCCGCCGCCGGTGAGCACGATACCGCGCTCGGCCACGTCGCCCGCCAACTCCGGCGGCGTGGTCTCCAGCGCCATTTTCACCGCGCTGATGATGCCCGACAGCGGCTCCTGCAAGGCTTCGAGAATTTCGTTGCTGTTGAGGGTAAAGCTGCGCGGCACGCCCTCGGCCAGATTGCGGCCCTTGATCTCGATTTCGCGTACTTCCGAGGCGGGATAGGCGCTGCCGATCTCATGTTTGATGCGTTCGGCGGTGGGCTCGCCGATCAGCACCCCGAAATTGCGGCGCACGTAGCTGATGATGGCTTCGTCGAAGCGGTCGCCGCCGACCCGCACCGCGCCGGCGTAAACGATGCCGTTCAGCGAGATGACCGCCACCTCCGAGGTACCGCCGCAGATGTCCAGCAACATCGCCCCGCGCGCTTCCTC
>JAGRHW010000719.1 GCA_020444765.1 Gammaproteobacteria bacterium
TTCCGCCGCTTCCTGCACGGCGGCCTCGATAGCACGGCGTTCCTCGTTGAGATGCGAGAGTTGCTGGGCGATCTCGCGCGCCTCGTCCGGGTCCGAAGTGGTCAGCAGCCTGACCCCAAGCGTCGATTCGCCGACGCGGCCACCGGCATTGATCCGCGGTCCAAGCGCGAAACCGAGGTCGCTGCAGACCGGCGCGCGATTGAGCCGGGCTGCGTCGATCAGCGCCGCCATCCCGATGTTCTCGCGGCGTGACATGATCTTGAGCCCCTGCGCGACCATGGCGCGGTTGAGCCCCTTCAAAGCGGCAACATCTGCAACCGTGCCGAGCGCGACCAGATCGAGCAGCGAAAACAGGTCGGGCTCGGCGCGTCTGTCGAAATATCCGCGCTGGCGCAGGGTGCGCACGGTGGCGACGGCGAGCAGGAAGGCAACGCCTACTGCCGCGAGGTGTCCGTGGGCAGCGGCCAGGTCACTTTCATCAAGGCGATTGGGATTGACCAGTGCCGCAGCAGGCGGGAGCTCGGCCGCGCATTTGTGGTGATCGACGACAATTACGTCGACACCTGCGTCGCGGGCCATCGCAAGGGCTTCATAGGCCATCGCCCC
>JAGRHW010000071.1 GCA_020444765.1 Gammaproteobacteria bacterium
GCCTCGGCACCGCGTTTGGCCAGTTCGGTGATTTCGTCGCGGGTCCTGTCATCCTGCCAGACGATAACGGGGTAGATCGCTTTGCCGGTCTGGCTGTCCCAGGCGAGACAGCTTTCGCCCTGATTCGCAATGCCGACGGCGCCGATGCCGCTGGTACTTTCCGCCGCATCAAGGCAGGTCTGGATATTGTGCAGCAGCTCCTCGGGGTCATGCTCGACCCAGCCGCTGCGCGGGTAAAACTGACGATGCGTGACTGTCCGCAGCGTCGTGCACTGTCCCTGCTCGTCGACCAGCAGGGCGCGGGTACTGGTGGTGCCTTGATCGATGGCCAGTGATTTCATTCGGATTTTTCCCGGAGATTGAATTCGAGCATGCCGGTAAGGCCGCTTGGAATCAATGACAAGGGATGTGTGATGCGTCGTTCCGGCACCGTGTTGATCGCTGTTTCGGCAACGATGGTATTGTCGCTGACTGCGGTTATCTGTCCCCTGGCGGACTCCTTGAGCCGCAGCTGAAAATCGGGCAGGGCGGGTGTCGAGGTTTGCCGGGCCAGTCGTTGGGGCAGGACAAACTTGATCTTGTCGCTGCCGACGGAAAACGATAATACAGGGCTGTGATCAGGTAATTTGCCGGCCAGGCTTTGCGCAATTGCCCTGCCTATTTGCCGGCCTTCATTCCAGCACCAGCCCGCGGTTTCGACCGGTCGTAGCAGATTACCCGCGGCAAAATAGTCCGGGTCCGAACAGCGGCCGTACTGATCGACGCTGGGGCCACCGGTTGCCGAATCGACGTCGATGTGGCTGACGCGAAGCAGGCTGGCATCGGGTCGGAACTGGCCGCTGACGATCACGCCGTCGGTTTCAAGCCGTCGTGCGGGACCGCCATCGGTGCAGAGATGCACCGCGCTGACTTGCGAGTGGCCTTCGATCGATAATAATGTTGTATTGCGGTAAACGGGAATCCCGAGGAATGCGGGATACAGCGCCGCAGGTCGGCGGGCCGTTATCCGGCGGCCGGCTTCGATCATCGCGATCGGCCGGATACCCAGATGGCGGCAGGTCATGATGGCGGAAAAGGAGACCAGCTCGGTGCCAAGGATAACCGGCCGTTGAAACGGCTTCAGTCCATCGAGATAGACCAGGCCCTGCAGTGCGCCGGTGGAGATTACGCCGCCGGGTTTGACGCCACCGATCAGCCGGGCCGCGCGACTTGTTTCGCGCACACCGGTGGCCAGTAGCACGCGTTTGGCGGAAATCGAATGCAAGCCGCTGGCGTTCGATAATTGCAACTGTGGTCCCGGCAAAAGCGCAGTGACGGTGGTGCCGGTGAAAATCCTGACGCCGGCCGTGGCGGCTTTTTGCACCAGTTGTCTGGCGTATTCCGGTCCGCGCATCAGTCGGTGGAATTCACGCAGACCGTAGGGATAGTGGTTGCAGTGTCTGGGAATGCCGCCTGCCTCGGATTCGCGATCCACAACAAGAACCGAGGCCACGCCGCCGGCACGCAGTTCGATGGCGGCCGACAGCCCGGCGGGGCCGCCTCCGACAATCACGACATCAGCGGATTCGGGCAGGTCAGGCGTCATTTTTTCTGTTTCCTGCCATCGGGTAGCGTAAGCGGCCTTCGGTGATCTTCGCCAGCTCGGCTGAACAATAAAAGCCCTGGCACCGCCCCATGGTCACGCGCGTGCGGCGCTTCAGGCCGGCCAGGCTCCGGGGCGCCAGCGGGCCGGACAGCGCGGACTCGATTTCGCGCCGGGTCACCAGCTCGCAGTGGCAGACGATGCCGTCGTTGCCCGGGCATTGCCAGTCCCTTTGCTGATCGTCCGTACCGTCTTCGGCGATGGTGTTAAGCCTTGGCCATTGAATGTCCGTTTCAGCAAGAGGGGCAGGCTTGCTATTATCATCGTCGCACAGTGAATGAACGTATCTGGCGATTCCCAGTGCCGAGCTGAGCCCGGTGGAGCGGATACCGCCGATCGTGATGTAGTTTTTTCCGCGATGGGCTTTGATCTGATAATCCTTGAATTCGCTTGCCGGGCGCAGGCCTGCATAAATCGCCGTAACCTCTTCATGGGCGAGTCCAGGCAGAATCTGTTCACCGCGTTCGCGCAAGTTGAGGAGGGTTTCCTGCACCAGTTCGGCATTGTCCCGGTCCTGCTGTTCCTCGGCGGTCGGTCCGACCAGCAGATTACCGAATGCCGTGCGGCAAACGACGATACCCTTGGTGACTTCGTTGGGTACCGGCAACAGAATATGCGAACTCAACGCCGCTGCCGGTTTGTCGTAAACGATAAACTGACCCTTGCGCGGATGAATGGTGAAGTCGGTGCCGCCCAACAGCCGCTGATCGACGATGTCACCGAAAAGTCCGGCCGCGTTGATTACCCGGTGACTGCGAACCCGGCCGCGGTTGCTGGTCAGGTGCCACAGCTGGCCGTCGAACTCACCGTGTAAAACCTCGCACGATCGCTTGACCATGGCCTGGTTGTAAACCGCCTGCAACAGATAGGCATAGGGTGCGGACCAGGGGTCGATCAGCGATTCTCCGGGCACGCGGAAAGCGGCCTTGAGATTTTTCGCCAGCGCCGGTTCCAGTTTGAAGGTTTCGCTGCGCGACAGCCGTTCGAGCTCGAGGACACCGTTGGCCCGGGCCTGTTCGATCAGCAGCGGCAGGCGCGCTTCCTCTTCATCGTTCCAGGCCAGCACCAGCGCACCGCAGCGGATCAGCGGCAGCCCGAGACGTTTATGGATTTGCAGGTATTCGCTGTAGCCGTCGGCCATGCAGCGGGACTCGAGGGAACCGGGTGGTGCGTCGAACCCGGTATGCAGTATGGCGCTGTTGCCTTTCGAGGCGCCATCGAGAATATCCGCGGCTTTTTCCAGCACCAGCACACGATAGCCTTCAAGCGCCAGGTGGCGGGCCACTGCGCAGCCGACTACGCCGGCACCGATGATCGTCGCATCGTAGATTTCCTGGTCGTCGAGATCGCCGGGAGACATAACTCTGGTAAACCTACCGCTGTTTTATTAAGACAAACATTCTTGATCAGTATGACCATTCAGTCAATCAAATTTAATTTTAAAGACCGAATAAAAGAAAAATGCTCTGGTTTCTGTTGAAATAGTCATGTATAAGTAAATGGTGTTGAAAAGACTCCGGGCTGATGAATGGGGCTGAAACCCAAACAAAGACGATCCAGAATACTTGAGGTGGTGAGTGAAAAAGGCCAGATCTCGGTCGAGGATCTGGCCTGCCGCTTCGAGGTATCGGCGGAAACCATACGGCGTGATCTTGGCCTGATGGCCGATACGGGAGCGCTGCAAAAGGTGCATGGCGGCGCCAAGCGCCTGAGTCTGCATACCGAGGGCAGCTTCGACGACCGCATGGCCGAAAGTGTCGAAGCCAAAGAGCTTATCGCGCAGAAACTTGCCCGCCTTATAGAGCCTGGTGCGACGGTTTTCCTGGACACCGGTTCCACGACCGTCATCGGTGCGCGCGCCTTGTCGCATATCAGAGGGCTGACCGTCATCACCAACTCCCTGCAGATTGCACAGCTCGCCGGCTGGTCGCAATCCGACTCTGTGGTGTATCTGCTGGGTGGGAGATACGGCGATGAAAACGGTGAAACGGTCGGACCGCTGACCATAAAACAGATAGCGGGATTTCAGGCCGACTACGCGATTATCACGGTGGCGGCGCTGGACAGTGAAGCCGGCGCCATGGACTCCAACTTCGATGAAGCGCAAGTTGCGCAGGCCATGATCGGGTGTTCTAATCGCCTTATCGTTCTGGCCAACGCCGCCAAGCTCAACAGAAAGGCGGCTTACCGTGTTTGTCAGCTCAGCGAGATCGACAGTTTGGTCTGTGACAGGGTGCCAGAGTCGTATTTTATTTCTGCCCTGAACGAGGCCGGGGTCGAGTTGCACTAATAAAGTGCGCCTGGGGCCGGCTCATCTGAAACAAACGCAACGGGATTCGGTTATATGCCAAAGATCATAAAAACCTACGTCCGGGTCGTGGACAGGTTGTCGGACTATGTGGGAATAGTCGCGATGTATCTGATTTTCGCGATGGTGTTTATTCTGCTGCTGGATGCGGTGACACGCAATGTGATTCAGAGCCCGTTGCATTGGGGAATCGAAGCCGCGCAATTCACGCTCGCCGCCTACTATTTTATGGGCGGCGCCATGACAATCAAAAATAACGATCATGTACGGATGGACCTGTTTTACGCCAAACTGTCCGAACGCGGCCGTGAATGGATGGATGTTGTGACGCTCGGCTGTCTGCTGTTTTACCTGCTGGTGATGTTGATCGGCTCGGTATCGAGCCTGCAATATGCGATTGAAACCAACGAAAAACGTTTTTCGATGTGGAATCCCTCGATGATTCCCATCAAGGTGCTGATGGTCATTTGTATCGTGCTGATGGTTCTGCAAACCATTTCGCTGATCTTTAAACATATCGCGACATTGCGAGAGGAAGATCCGGCATGAGTTACGAAATGATCGCCATCCTGATGTTCGTGTCGATGATGGTGCTGCTGACGACCGGTCAGCGGGTCTTTGCCGCGATTGGCTTTGTGGCCTCGGGTGCCGCTTTATTGCTGTACGGAACCGGCGGTATCGAGATGCCGTTCAGCCAGACCTTCAAGCTGTTCAACTGGTTTCCGATGCTGACGCTGCCCATGTTCATCTATATGGGTTATGTCCTTTCCGAGTCAGGTATCGCGGAAGACCTGTATCGCATGCTGCATGTCTGGTTCGGCCGCCGCCGCGGCGGGCTGGCGATCGGCACCATCTTTATGATGGTTATCATCTCCGCGATGAACGGCCTCTCGGTAGCCGGTATGGCCATAGGGGCAACCATTGCATTACCGGAGATGCTGCGTCGCGGTTACGACAAGGTGCTGATTACCGGCGTGGTGCAGGGCGGCTCTTCACTGGGGATTCTCGTGCCGCCAAGCGTGGTCATGGTGCTTTACGGCATGATTGCCCGTCAGCCGGTAAGCCAACTCTGGCTGGCCGGAGTGATACCGGCGCTGATCATGGCGTCGATGTTTGTCCTGTATGTGGCCATGCGCTGCCGGATCAACCCGGATCTTGCACCGATCGTGTCGGATGAAGACCTGAATATGCCTCTGTCGGAAAAGCTGCGTCTGCTGCGCGCCGGCATTATTCCGTTTTTTATTTTCTTCACGATGACCGGTTTGTTTGTGATGGGCGTAACCAGTCTTGTCGAAAGCTCGGCCGTCGGCGCAACCTCGGCAACCCTGGCTGCCATCATCAAACGGCGGATCAGCCTGAAAATGATTCACGAAACAGCCCGCAAGACGCTGGCGATTTCCTGCATGTTTTTGTGGCTGATTCTCGCCGCGCTGGCTTTTGGCGCGGTCTTCGACGGCATCGGCGCGGTCCGGGCGATCGAGTCCCTGTTTATCACCAACTGGGAAATGACGCCCTGGCAGGTGATCATCATGATGCAGATCAGCTTTATCGTGATGGGCATGTTTCTCGATGACACGGCGATGCTGGTCATCGTCGCACCGCTTTATGTGCCGCTGGTGAAGGCGCTTGGGTTCGATCTGATCTGGTTCGGCGTGCTTTACACCATGACCTGTCAGATTGCCTATATAACGCCGCCGTTCGGTTACAACCTGTTTTTGATGCGGGCCATGGCGCCGAAGGAAATCAATCTGGTCGATATATACAGATCGATATGGCCGTTTGTTGCCATGATGGCTCTGACCATTGCATTGGTCATGATATTTCCGCAGCTTGCAACCTGGCTGCCGCAAACATTTCGCGGGTATTGAGACGCGAATCGAGTATGCCCTGTAACGGGCCGTGATATTCCTCCAACGAAAGAGAGAACTGACGATGACTGACGATACCAAACCTGTTTCACCTTCCGAGAAAATTCTGGCCGAGCGCCGCAAGTTCATGAAGCAATCCGTTGGTGGCACTGCGGCTGTTGCCGGCACCATACTCGGCGCGCCGGCGATCGCACAAACCGCACCGATCAAATGGCGGCTGCAAACCTACTCCGGTGCACCGCTCGGCGCGCATGTAATCAAGCCGCAGATTGAAGCCTTTAATATAGCGGCCAACGGTGAAATGGAAATCGAGTTGTATTACGCGGATCAGCTGGTTCCCACCGCTGAACTGTTCCGCGCCATGCAAAACGGCACCATCGATGCGGTGCAATCGGACGATGCAACCATGGCGTCACCGGTGGATATCTCCGTTTTTGGCGGTTATTTTCCGTTCAGCACACGCTATAGTCTCGATATGCCGGCGCTGTTTGCTTATTACGGCCTGAATGAAATCTGGGAAGAAGCTTACGGCGAAGTCAAAAACGTCAAATGGCTGTCCGCAGGCGCGTGGGACCCCTTGCATATTTTCACCAAGGATCCGATCCGCTCGCTCGCCGATATGAAAGGCAAGCGTGTGTTCGGCGTACCCACCGCCGGTAAATTTCTTTCTCAATACGGACTGATTCCGGTCACCGTGCCGTGGGACGACGTTGAAGTCGCCTTGCAGACCGGTGAACTCGACGGTGTTGCCTGGTGCGGATTTACCGAAGCCTACGAAGTGGGCTGGGCCGATATCTGCAACTACGCGCTGAGCAACTCTATCACGGGTGCCTGGTGTGGTTCCTATTTCGCCAACGAGGAAAGCTGGAACAAGGTGCCGCCGCATCTGCAGCAGCTCTTCAAATCCACGATAGACCAGTCACACTATTACCGTAATGTCTGGTATTGGGGCGGCGAAGCGAAGCTGCGCGTCGAAGGCGAGAAGATGGAGCTGACCTCTCTGCCGGACGACGAATGGGCCCAGGTGGTCAGTGACGCCACGGTATTCTGGGATGAGGTCGGTAAGTCCAGCCCGCGTGCCGGCAAGGTCGTACAAGCCTATAAAGACTATGCCAAAGTGATGGAAGCAGCTGGTTATCCTTATCGTTAATAGCGGCTTGTTCCGAACACCGGAGCGCGGTTTCGCGCTCCGGCCGTTATGCCTGATGTTCAGCGTGCCGCCTTCCTCTGTGAAGCGGTAGTCCAAAAGGGTGAGACCGGTAACCCCGCCGACTGATTAATCGCCAAATCCTGATATAAAAAAGCCGGTTCCGAAATCAATCGGAACCGGCTCAAAGAGCTGCCTTGATCTAAGAGCCTTTCTCAGGGCTTGTAGTAGAGTTTGTCAGCCGTAGACTGAGCCGCTGGCCAGAGGATCGCAGCGTCCGTCGGTGACTGTTGAGCCTGAGTGTACTGGATGACGTAAATAGGCACTTCGGGCCATTGTTGAAACATCCAGGCCGGATCCTTGTCCTGTGAAAAGTAGATTTCCCCGCGCGGGCCTTCCCAACGCAGATCGCGCAGTCCCGCCTGGATCGCTTCCGGGTCGGCGGATTTTTGTGCCTTGATCGCTTCGGCGATGACCATCACACCATCATAGCCTTCCATCGATACGGCGTTAGCCGGACGGTTGAATTTCGACTCGAAGGCGGCGGAGAAACTGCGCGACTTTTCGGTGTCAGGCTTGCCGGGCAGACCGGCCGGGTTGGCAATGACATGCACGCCCTGATCGCCCATCACGTTCCAGAACTCCGGTTCAAGCACGTCCGAGCCGGCAGCAAAAACAGCTGTTTCGGCAGAAGGCGCGAGCCCAAGATCGGCCGCCTGTTTCAACATCAGCAACAAGCCGGAACCGGTAAAGCCGGCGACCAGCAGGTCGGGTTGCGGATCGGCACGTTTCAGTTGCAGCAACTGTGGTGTGAAGTCCGAAACCGTATTTTCCGCGGTAAACGAAGTGACCTTGGCGCCGGTGTCCTGCAGATTTTTGGTAAACACATCGATAACGCCGAAGCCCCAGTCCGAATTTTCGGCGATGATGGCGATGTTTTTAAAACCCGCTTCCTTCACCCAGTCCGCGGCGATTGAATAGACCAGTGAATTTGCCACCGTGACGCGGAAAACCTGTTCAAGATGAGCCGAGGTAACCGTATCGGACCAGCATTCACCGGCGACAAAGGGGATGTCGTATTTTTCCGCCACCGGTCCTACCGCGGAACAAACCGCTGAGTGCGCCGAACCCTGGACGGCGACCACGCCTTCCTTGGAAGCCAGGCGTTCAAACGCAGCCACGCCTTTTTCAGGCGTACCGGAGGTATCTTCAACAACCAGTTCCACCTGCTTGCCAAGCAGTCCGCCGGCAGCGTTTATTTCCTCGATCGCCACGATCATTCCATCGCGCAGTGACTCGCCGGTCTGCACGCCTCCGGGTGGGGATAAAGGCGCGATTCCACCAATCTTGATGGTATCCTCGGCAAAGGCGGGCGTCGCCAGAACGGTCAGGGTGCAGGCCACAAGGGTTGTATTACGGATATTCATATCGCTAACTCCAGGAACGGTTAATAGTCGATTCGGTCCAGATAAATTGCATGATTTACGTGAAAAGTATCGCAGCACTGTCCTCGGGCTTGCAACGGAATACTGGACTTGATACTGTCGCTACCTGCTGTCCCAGGAGCGTCAGTAAATGACAGACGACGATTACACCCAGAGTTATTTCACGGCCAATCTGAAATTGGCCAGCAGTTATTATCGTTCTATCTCGGAAGTCTGCCGGCGGCTGGGTATCAACCGGCAGCAGTTCATGAAATACCTGTCGGGCAGTTCTTTTCCGTCCCGGCATAATCTGCGCAGGATTGCGGATTTCTTTGGCTTTGACGAATACGAAATCCTGATGCCGCCAGATCAGTTCCGGAAAATCCTCAGCCTGCGGCCCAAGCATGAAAACGAGGAGCTGACCTTACCGCCTTTACTGCCGGATCTGTTTCTCCAGGCACAGCGTCAGCGCGGAACCTTGACCAAAATCCACGGCTATTATTACGAGTACTGTTATTCGTTCTCGACGGCAAAGCACATCTTGCGTTCGCTGGTTTTTTTCTACGGATGGAAAGACTACACGCTGTACAAGCGCATTGAACGTTTGCGCCGGCCCGGCGCCGGCGGTCCGCCGGATGTTTATAAATATTCCGGAATCGTTACGGTCGTGGGTGGGCGTATCCACATGCTCGATCAGGAAACCATTACCGGCAGCGAACTGACCCAGAGCATCCTGTTTCTCAATTACCGGAACCGGGTGAGTCTGCTGACCGGCCTGAAAATGGGTGTTTCAGGCTCGGATGCGCACGAACCGTCGGCAGCACGGGTTATGCTGGAATATATCGGGAGTTCGGTGGATCTGCGTCAGGCGATTGCCGCCTGTCAGCTTTATCCGGAGCAATCATCTGAGATACCGGCGCAGATTAGAGATGGCCTGTCCGACAATGGCAGAATCACCGGCCCGTTGCGGGCAGCGATGCTCTAGGAGCTTGTCTAAAACAGCCATTCCGCGATACTTTCCCGATATTCGGCATCGAACTTTTCCTTGCTGCCTTCCAGTTTGTTGGCGCCGAGTTCGAGCACGTAAATATAATCGGCAACGTCTACGCCCGCGATTACGTTCTGGTCCACCATCAGAATGGTGCGCTTTTCCTTTTCCACCAGTTCACGCAAATGGGAGTAAATCGTGCCGGCGCGTTTGGGGTCGAGTCCAACGGTCGGTTCATCGATCAAGATCAGCTCGGGGTCCGACATCAAGGCCAGCTCCAGTTGCATCAGGCGTTGTTGGCCTCCCGACAACAGCCCGGTACGGCGCTTGGAGAAATCCTTCAGATAAGGGGCGCGTTCATAGGTTCTTTCGATGGCCTGCCTGGCCCGTTTCCGGTCCTTGCGATAAACCCAGGTCGCCATTTCAATATTTTCCGCCACGCTCATATCACGGAACAACGCATGGTGTTGCGCTACATAAGCAATGCCATTAGACACGAGGTGTCGCGTCTGTATTTTTGTAATGTCATCGCCCTTGTATTTTATGCTGCCCGAATGGGGTCGCAGCTGACCGATGATCGTTTTCAGTAATGTCGATTTGCCTACACCGTTGGCGCCGATAATCGTCGTCAATTGCCCGGGGCGGGCAATAACCGAGACGCCGCGCAGGATGTCTATATCACGCTGATAACCGGCCGAAACCCCGTTTACTTCAAGTTGCATGATGATCTCCCAGGTAGGCTTCCAGAACAGCGGGGTCATTACGCACGACGTCCGGTTCACCGTCCGCGATGATATCGCCATAGGACAGGGTCACCACGCGACGGCACAATCCGAAAATCGAGCCCATGTCATGACTGATCAGAATGATGGTGACGCCGGACTGATTCCATGAATTGATCGTTTCATACATAAAGCGTTTCAATTCCGGGTGGACGCCGCCAAAAGGTTCGTCCAGCAAGACGATTTTAGGGTCGAGCATCATGATTCGTCCGAATTCCAGCAGTTTCGCCTGGCCGCCGGACAGACTCGACGCGGGCTGATCGGCAAGGCGGGTCAGCTTGAGGGTGTCGAGTACCCGGCGGGCTTTCTGTTCGCCGTCGGCCCGGCTCATCGCGCCATCGGCCAGAGCGCCGACCAGCATGTTTTCGAACACGGTCAGACGCTTGAAGACCTTGGTGACCTGGAACGAACGTCCGATTCCGAGTTTTGCCAGACGGTGAGGCGGCAGGCCATCGATACGCTTGCCATCCAGCGTTATGACGCCGCTCGAGGCCTTGTAATAACCACCGATGATGTTTAACAGCGTGGTTTTGCCGGAGCCGTTGGGGCCGATCAGGCCGACCAGTTCTCCGCTGGCGAAGCTGAGGTCGATTCCCTTGAGCGCCTGCAGCCCGCCGAAATACTTGGAGAGATTCTGAATATCCAGTTGTGTCTGCATCAGTCATCGCTCCTTTTTTGCAAGGCCTCGAGCGAGCCGAAGATGCCGTTCGGTGCAAATCGCAGCATGATGATGGCAATCAGGCCGAAGATGACCAATCGCCATTCGCCGAGTTCCCGTAGAGATTCCAGCAATAGTTGCAGCAGCACCCCGCCGAGTGCGGCATGGATGACATTGGTAAAACCGCCGATGACCGCCATGGCAAGCACATAACCCATTTCCTGCATGGACATCATCGATGGCGTGATCAGTTGAACAAAGTGGGCATACAGGCCACCGGCCAGACCGGCAAAAGCCGTCGAGGCCGCAAACGCGAGTATTTTCCAGCGCGTGACATTGACGCCAAGGCTGGCGGCGCCGTCTTCGTCCTCACGTATGGCCTGAAAGAACAAACCTACCCGCGAACGCAGCAACAACAGCATCAACAGCACGCAAGCCACCGCCACGGCCAGGAATATATAGTAATAGCTTAGCGGGCCGGCGCCTTCGA
Organism: Gammaproteobacteria bacterium; assembly: GCA_020444765.1. Next base: position 11,308 of record JAGRHW010000071.1, read on the forward strand.
TCAGGGCTCTGACCTGCAGACCGCGCGAGCCCTGGGTGATCTGGTGTTCGGCGGTAACGGTAATGCGCAGGATTTCGGCAAAGGCGATCGTGGTAAGCCCGAGATAGGCGCCGTGCAATCGCAAGGTCAGCCAGCCGATCAGCAGACCCAGCAGGCCCGCAAGTAACACCCCCAGCACTAAAGCGGGAATCACCGGCAGGTTGAAGTATGCGCCGCTCAGCACCGAAACATAAGCGCCCAGACCGCTCATCGCTGCCTGAGCAAAACTGATTCGACCCACATAGCCGACCAGTAATGACCAGCTGGACGCCAGGATCGAGTAATACAGGCCGATGGTCAGGGTATACAGCCAGTATTCCTGAAATCCGAGAAAGGGGAAAACCAGCGCCAGCAAAACGAGTGCGGCAAAGACTATCTGCGACAAGGTTATTTTTTTCATGCGCGGCGCTCCGCCTTGCCGAACAGGCCTTGTGGACGTAACAGCAAAATCAGGATGAGCACCACCAGGCCATAAGCGTCCTTGTAGGCGAGGGCACGGCTTGTATCGGGGATCAGAACGGTGGCGAAACTTTCTACCTGACCAAGAATGATGGCGCCGACGATCGCACCCGGAATAGAGCCGAGTCCGCCGAGCACAACCACGATGTAGGCCTTGATCGCTGGAACCACGCCCATGGCCGGAACCACGTTAAAAACCGGCCCGATCAGCGCGCCTGCCGCACCGGCCAGTGCTGCCCCGGTGCCGAAGGCAAGCATTGACACCATCGCGATATTGATGCCGAAAATCTCGGCGGCGGAGCGGTCCTGGCTGACAGCCCGGACCGCCTTGCCGATCCAGGAATAACGCAGTACCAGCATCAGACTGATAATTATTACAACTCCTATACTGGCGGCGGTCAGGCGATCGCCGGGAATGATCAGTTCGCCGACCTCCACAATGCCGCGGAAGATCGGCGCGGGCCGCTGTGGCCAGGGACCGAATACGGAGTTGGCAAGATTGAGCAGCAGAATCGATAAGGCGAAGGTGATCATGATGGCGTATTCGTCGGGCCGGTCCACCTTGCCGGCATGGATGGGCCGGATCAGGGTCCGTTCGATCGCCATCCCCGCG
>JAGRHW010000720.1 GCA_020444765.1 Gammaproteobacteria bacterium
GCCGAAATCGTGCGCCCCGGCGAAGACGTCACGGTGCTCTGTTACGGCACCATGGTGCACGTGTGTCAGGCCGCGGCCGACTTCGCCGAGGTGGATGCGGAGATCATCGACCTTCGCACGCTGTCGCCGCTGGACGTCACCACCATCCGCCAGAGCGTGGAGAAAACCGGCCGCTGCGTAGCCGTGCACGAAGCGACGCGCTTCAGCGGCTACGGCGCCGAACTGGCCGCCACCGTGCAGGAGGAGTGTTTCTACAGCCTGGAAGCACCGATCCTGCGGGTCACCGGCTGGGATACCCCCTACCCGCACGCCTTCGAATGGGACTACTTCCCGGGCAAGCGGCGGGTGGCGAAAGCCCTGGAACAGGTGCTGGAAATGTCATGAGCGAATTCAGTTTCAAGCTGCCCGATCTCGGCGAAGGCACGGTGGAAGCCGAAATCATTCTCTGGCACGTGTCACCCGGCGACGCCGTGACCGAAGGCCAGGTGATCGTGGACGTGATGACCGACAAGGCCAATATCGAAGTACCGTCACCGGTCTCCGGACGGGTACTGCGCACGCGCGGCGAGCCTGGCGACATGATCACCGTTGGCACTGAACTCGTG
>JAGRHW010000721.1 GCA_020444765.1 Gammaproteobacteria bacterium
CTTCCAGCCACTGGGAATCGGATGACGCCAAGGATAGTTGGGGTCACCTGCGACGTCGTTAGTATTTTCCGCAGTAGTTGTTGCTTTTCTACTCATGCGGCCAATGTCTCATTCAATTGCTCGATTAGCGTGTTCAGTTCATCACCGAACAGCTGATAAACCTTTCCGAGCCCGCCTTCCTGAGAGAAAGGCGCGTACTCGAAGTCATCCGTCTCGATACCCAGGTTCGCGGCAATGTGGTCCCGAATCATCTCCAGCCAGTGCATCTGCTCCTGTGTGAACGGCTCTGGATTCCCGCCTTCGCGGGAATGACGGATTTGGGCTTGGCCTCGCTGCTCCGCCAGCCAGGCATTGAAGTTGGCCTGCACCCGCTCCGGGAACGGGATCAGCTCGTTGTCCTGGTGGATGGCGAAGCGCACCAGCGACACCAGGTCGGTGAGGATGCGCCGGCCACCGGCGCCCTTGACCTTGGTCTTTTCCAGTGCGGCATAGGCCTGCCATAGCTGGGATTCGGTCCACAGGTTGGGCGGGGCCTGGATCTGGTCGGCCAGCTCCTTGATGTCATCGAAGCTCAGGCGGGCCTTGTAGGGCTTGCTGTACAGG
>JAGRHW010000722.1 GCA_020444765.1 Gammaproteobacteria bacterium
CGACCTCCAGCGGCGCAACCAGTGTCGAGTTCAAGAAGGCCGTGCTGAGTCTGCGGGTAACCCCGCAAATCACCCCGGACGACCGCATCATCATGGATCTGGCAGTCAATCGTGATGCCGTCGGTCAGGTGTTCGCCACGGTGCCGAGTATCGACACCAACGAGTTGCAGACCCAGGTGCTGGTGGATAACGGCGAGACCGTGGTACTTGGCGGCATCTACGAATCGACCGACCGCGACGACCTCACCCGGGTGCCGTTCTTCAGCGACATTCCGTATCTCGGCACGCTGTTCCGCCGCAGTGAAGTGGAACGCAACAAGCAGGAACTGCTGGTGTTCGTCACGCCGAAGATCCTGAAGGATACGTTGACACTGAACTGATGTTCGTACGCTCATAGCATTACCGACGGGGCCCGCAGGGCCCCGTTCATTTTCCACACCCCGTCACTCTGCCTATCTGACCAGCCGAATCCGCCCCTGCCACTGCGGGTCGATTTGCGGCACACTCGCGCCATGAATGGCAAATCCAGCATTTTCCTGATTGGCCCGATGGGGGCAGGCAAATCCACAGTTGGTCGGCAGGTCGCCAAGGCGCTCGGACGA
>JAGRHW010000723.1 GCA_020444765.1 Gammaproteobacteria bacterium
AAAGATCGTCGCCCACAAGATGCTCAAGGGCTTCAAGTGGGCCGACGTGGCGGCACAGATCGACAAGTCCAAGGAATGGACGGCCTGCGCCCTGATGGGCCAGCTTTCGCTGACCAAGGAACAGGCCGAGATCGTCGGCAACGTGATCGGGCTCAACTTCTCGGAAGAGGAAATGGGCCTGCTGATGAGCGTGCCCTACCGCGGCTCCCTGCCCACCCAGATCCCCACCGATCCGCTGATCTACCGGTTCTACGAGATCACCCAGGTGTTCGGGTCCAGCATCAAGTCCCTGATCGAAGAGGAATTCGGCGACGGCATCATGAGCGCCATCGACTTCGACATGAGCATCGAACGGGAAGAAAACCCCAAGGGCGACCGCGTGGTCGTCACCCTGAGCGGCAAGTTCCTGCCCTACAAGAGCTACTGACAAAAACGACGGACAACATTCAACGAGGCTTCACCCCCCTTCCGCCTTCCCCCTGCGGCGGACAACCAAGGAGATGATCCCATGCACATCGAACCTGGTTTCGTGGCTCCGGCCAAGGTCATGATGGCCAACGTGGGCGCCATCGGCGTCCTCACCTGGGCCGCCAAGGAACAC
>JAGRHW010000724.1 GCA_020444765.1 Gammaproteobacteria bacterium
CCGATGACGGCTCCGTAACCGAGGTGGATCTGCCCTGCCCCGCCCATCAGCAGGTTGAGGCCCAGCGCGGCGGAGGACCAGATGATCAGCGGCAGCAGGTAGCTGACGATATACAGCCGGTCGAGGATGAAGGGGGCGGCGATCAGGAAGGCGAGGACGGCCAGCACGGTCAGCCGGTCGATCGGCAGCGGCCAGAGCTGGCGTTCCTGCTGGTATCGGGTGTGGCTGATGCCGGCGCGTCGGAAGAACATCAGACCCTCTCGATATGTTCGCGGCCGAACAGGCCGTGGGGGCGCAGGAGCAGGGTCAGCACGATGATGACCGAGGCCACCACGTCGCGGGTGCCGCCGCCGACGATGGGGTCGAGGATGCCGGTCGCCATGCTTTCGGCGAGGCCGACGAGGACGCCGGCGATCAGCACGCCGACCATCGAGTCGAGCCCGCCGAGGATGGCGATGGCAAGCGCCTTGATGAGCAGCAGCGACAGCGACCAGTCGACGCCCTGCGTGGCGCCCCAGAGCACGCCGGAGGTGGTGGCCATGGTGGCCGAGAGGCCCCAGGCGATGGCAATGGCGCGTTCGACGCGGATGCCGACGGAC
>JAGRHW010000725.1 GCA_020444765.1 Gammaproteobacteria bacterium
GCTCGGTTTCGGCCGGGCGGCGCCCCTGCGCGTTGCTCCGGGCGACAGCGTCCGCGCAGTAGAGTGAGCCTGTGAGCGAGCCGGATCGAGCTCGGTCGGCGCGAGGACGCGCGGGCCTGACGCCGATGCGCCCGCGCGATCCCGCACAGGTCTTCCGCGCGTCGAGCCCGCTCGAGCTCTTCTTCGACCTCATCTTCGTCGTCGCGGTCTCGTTCAGCGCGACGCAGCTACACCACTCCGAGCACGCGGGCGAGGTCGGCGCCGGCATCCTCGGATACCTCATCGTCTTCTTCGCGATCTGGTGGGCGTGGATGAACTTCACCTGGTTCGCGAGCGCGTTCGACACCGACGACTGGTTCTACCGCACGCTCACCCTGATCCAGATGGCGGGCGTGCTCGTACTCGCCGTGGGCATCGGCCCGCTGGCCGCGCGCGGCGATTTCCGCACCGTCGTCGCCGGCTACGTGATCATGCGCCTGGCGCTGGTGACCCAGTGGCTCCGGGCCTCGCGCGGTCACCCCGGCCTGCGGCGCACGGCGCTGCGCTACGCCGCGGGTGTGATCGTGTGCCAGATCCTCTGGGTCGCCTTCCTGTGGCTC
>JAGRHW010000726.1 GCA_020444765.1 Gammaproteobacteria bacterium
CACGCTTCACGGAGGGAAGGCGGAGCACTGCACCCAGCGGCGACGAGTGCAGCCGGCAGTGCATGCCGATGAGTACGTTGTCCAGCGCGGACATGTTGGCGAAAAGGCGAATGTTCTGGAACGTGCGGGCGATGCCGCGGGCCGTGACCTGGTCGGGCCGCAGCCACGTGGAGCGGGTGCCGTGGGAACCATCGGAGAAGATAGTTTGATCCCCGAAACTGATCTGTCCTTCGGTGGGGCGGTAGATCCCCGCGATCATGTTGAAGACCGTGGTTTTGCCGGCGCCGTTCGGGCCGATAAGTCCGGCGATAGCGCCTCGTGGCACGGAGAGATCGACGCTGTCAACCGCCACCAGGCCGCCGAATCGCTTGGTCAGCCCGCTGATGCTGAGCATCTCGTCCGTCATGGCGTCGTGTGCTGGCGCGGCACTCACTGTACCTTGCCTCCCTGCTCGTCGGGCGTTGGGTCACTGTGGGTACGGATGTCGTAGCTATCCTGCTGTTCCTGGATGGAGATATCTTCGTCTTCCGGCTGCATTTCGGCGGCGCGTTGCCGGCTTGGGAAGAGGCCGCCGGGCCGCAGCACCATCATGAGCACC
>JAGRHW010000727.1 GCA_020444765.1 Gammaproteobacteria bacterium
TCGATTAATTCTCTGCTGACCATCGGCCGTGGCCAGCGCATGGGTCTGTTTGCGGGCTCCGGCGTGGGCAAGAGCATGCTGCTCAGCATGATGACCCGAAATACCAATGCCGATGTGGTTGTGGTGGGACTCATTGGCGAACGAGGCCGTGAAGTGAAAGAGTTTATCGACCTGACACTTGGCAGCGAAACCATGCACAAGGCCGTGGTGGTTGCGACACCCGCGGACGATACTCCGCTTATGCGCATGCACGGTGCGTGGTTGTCCGCGGCAATTGCCGAATATTTTCGTGACCAGGGCAAGAATGTCCTGTTATTGATGGACTCGCTGACGCGTTTCGCACAGGCACAACGTGAAATAGCGCTGGCCATTGGTGAGCCGCCGGCGACGAAAGGATATCCACCTTCGGTGTTTGCAAAACTGCCACAGCTCGTTGAGCGGGCCGGTAACGGCGCTGACGGCGGTGGTTCCATTACTGCGATTTACACGGTGCTGGCCGAGGGCGATGACCAGAACGATCCGATCGTGGATGCCTCGCGCGCGATTCTTGACGGTCATATCGTGCTGTCGCGCAAGCTCGCCGAATCCGGCCTG
>JAGRHW010000728.1 GCA_020444765.1 Gammaproteobacteria bacterium
AACGGCAAGCTGTTCAGCGGCGGCGGCGACATCGAATATCTCGACTTCATGATCTCCAACCCGGACGAGTTTGACCGCACCATCGTCGAAGGGCGTCAGCTCGTCTATTCGATGCTCGATTGCGAAAAGCCGATCATCGGCAAGATTCAGGGCCACGCGGCAGGCCTCGGCGCGACGCTGGTCGTCAAGTGCGATGTCACTTTCGTCGCCGATCACGTCAGGATTTCCGATCCGCACGTCAAGGTTGGCCTGACTGCGGGCGACGGCGGCGCGATCATGTGGCCGATGCTGGTCGGCTATGCCCGCGCCAAGGAATACCTGATGACCGGCAAGCCAATCGGCGCAAAGGACGCCGAGCGCATCGGCCTCATCAATCATGCCGTGCCGCTGGAGGAGCTGGACGCGCGCGTCGATGAATTCGTGCGCGAACTGGCCGATGGCGCGCAAATGGCGATCCGCACCACCAAGATGGCGATCAACGTCAGCCTCAAGCAGATGGCCCATTCGACCATGGAATTCGGCTCGGCGATGGAACGGTTGACCAACCGTTCACCCGATCACCGTTCGGCCATCGACGCCATGCTGAAGAAAG
>JAGRHW010000729.1 GCA_020444765.1 Gammaproteobacteria bacterium
CTGGCGATCAAGGGTAAAGCCCTTTTCAACAGGCCGTGAGGCGCGTTGTTTCAGATTGGCATTGTCCGCGATCCCTGTGATGAATGCCGGATGTTTGAACCGGCGGAAACCGTCAAGAACAGGTTGCGGCGATGAAGGACGAACGCATGGACAGCGATGTCATTTCCTGCGACCTGTGTGTGATTGGGGGTGGGTCTGCCGGCCTGTCGGTTGCGGCCGGGGCCGTGCAGATGGGGGCCAGCGTCGCGCTCATCGAACGCGGCGCGATGGGCGGCGATTGCCTCAACACCGGTTGCGTGCCTTCCAAGTCGCTGATCGCCGCCGCACATGCAGCCCATGCCGGGCGCCAGGCCGGGCACTTCGGTATCCGGTTCGGCGAGCCGGACATCGCCTTTGGCCGGGTCCATGGACACGTCCACCGGGTGATCGCCGCCATCGCACCCCATGACAGTATCGAGCGGTTCGAGCGCCTCGGCGTGCGCGTGATCCAGGGTTCGGCCCGGTTCACCGGACCGGACGAAGTTGCGGCGCGCAGGCACCGGGTGAGGGCGAGAAGATTTGTCATTGCGACCGGTTCGCGCGCCGTGTTG
>JAGRHW010000072.1 GCA_020444765.1 Gammaproteobacteria bacterium
AAAAGTGCAAGGCCGGAGTTGATTGTCCTGACCGTATTCCAGAATTGCCAGTTGCCCGAGTATTCGCGCCAGATGGCACCGGCATCAGCGACGTTTGCTGGCGAGACCTGCGCCAGTGCGTCGTTCAGCGGCACATTGATCAGCGCCGTCAGCAGAAAACCGCCCAGGCCATAAACCATCCCGGCGGCAAGAAAGAACCCGGCAGACACACGCCGCTGCTGCCACCAGGCTAGAGTCGCCGTGATCAGCAGCACCGGTGCGGTAAAGAAAAAAGCCGGCAGAAAAGCCAGATTGCGCACCGAGGCATTCATCGCCTGCATCGCCGTAATGGCAACGACCGGGTCGGTCTGGTCAAGCCCCCACATCGTCGAACACACCCAGGCATAGAAAAAACCAAATATGGCACCAGTCAATATCAGGCTGAGCAGCGCGGCGGCGTGGAGTAATCGCATAAGAGCCTCTCGGGCAATGTGGAATCGCGCCATCCATGCTAGCGGGCACTGCGTAACAAAGCTTCTCGGGTGTGTTTCGTTTTGTAACAGGAGGGTTCAAAACGTTTGGCAAGGACCGGCCTGATTTGTTTGTCATGGCGAATATGGGCTTGTCTTGTTTAATAAAGGCTTGAGCATCTGCCTCTGATGCCTTTATTTTTCCTGTTGTCGACGAATCGCCTGTGCCGAGGGGCGTTGTTGCAGGCGGCTCAGGTAGTCGCTGAGATTGACCGAGACATCGAGCATTTGACGGCCGTCCGGGAGCCTGACAAGCGAGTCGAGCAATGGATACAATATGACATCGGCAAGGCTGAGCTGTTGGCCACAAAGATAGGGCTGGTCAGCGAGTTGCGTTGACAGCCTTTGCAACTGGTATTGCAGATTCGGCAGCTGCTCCGTAATGAATGCGTCGCGTACCGTGCCGTCCGGCCCCTTCGGGAAAACCCGCTCGAGCAGAAAATTCCGCGCAATAGCATCGTATATATACAGGCTGATGTCCTGTGACCACTGGTCAACTTGCGCGCGGGCGATGTTATCCGTCGGTTGTAACGCAACCCCGGGAAACGCCCTGTCGAGATAACGGCAGATGGGTGCGGTCTCGCACAGCCGCAAGTCACCATGAATCAGTATCGGGAACAGCTTGTGCGGATTCAGCGCGGCATGAGCATCGCTGAAATAATCAATACGCTGGCCAAACGGGCGACTGCCGACCTGATAGGCAATGCCTTTTTCCTCGCAACACAACATTACCGAGCGGACGAAGGTACTGAATACCGGGCCATAGATATAAACGGTTTCTGTCATGTCGGGTGCTCCTGAAAAAAGGTGTTGTCACTCTAGCGGGCTTTACAATATGATCAAGGACATATTTTAACTCGGGTGTCGCATGGCCTGGAACAAGCAGCATAAACAGAAAACCCGCGAGAAAATTCTACAGAGTGCCGCGCGGCTATTTACGCAGCAGGGGTATGACGCGGTGGGGATTAACGATGTCATGCGCGATGCCGGTTTGACACGCGGTGCTTTCTACGCCCACTTTGACTCCAAGCAGGTTCTGTATGCCGAGTCGATCAAAGCAGCGGCGCGCGAGTCGCTGCAATATCTCGATCCTGACAACGACAGAATGGTGCCTTTGGGGCGGGTGGTACAAGGCTATTTGAGTCACTCGCACCGTGAGGGGCAGGGCTTGCGTTGCCCGTTGGCATTTCTTGTGACCGATATCAGCCATCGCGACGACGTTGTGCGGGCGGCTTATACAGAGGTTTTCAGCCATTTCGTGGCGCTGCTGGCCAAGCAGGCTGGCGGGCATGTGAGTGATTCGCAAACGTACCAGGCTGCCATTTTCCTGATTGGCGGCCTGGCGGTATCACGGGCTGTCAGTGATGAGCAGCTGGCTGAAAATATCCTCCAGGCCTGTCGCGAGGGTATAGCGGCAGGACCTTTACTGGATGCCGTCCGGTAGCGGGAACAATAGAAAAATGAATGAGTTGAACATTGTCACCGCATACAGGCCAGGTCTTATCGGCCGGATTGCCGAGCTCCATGCCTTGTATTACTCGAGAGAATGGCGTTTTGGTCACTTCTTTGAAGCGAAGGTTGCTACGGAATTGTCGGAATTTATTAACAGGTATGACGAGTCGCTGGATGGTATTTGGTCGTTGCTAATGGATGGCTGTATAGAAGGGTCGATTACCATCGACGGTTCGGCGGAAGAACCCGGCGTAGCGCATCTTCGCTGGTTTATTGTGTCGGATAAAGCCAGAGGTACCGGGGCGGGTGGTCAGCTGATGAGTAGCGCCGTGACGTTTTGCAAGCAAAGGTCGTTTAAGAAAGTCTATCTCTGGACATTTGACGGGTTGGCGCCTGCCAGACATTTGTATCGGAAGTTCGGCTTCGAATTAGTTGAAGAGTTACATGGAAATCAATGGGGAACCACGGTGACGGAACAGCGCTATGAGCTGAACCTAACCTGAGATACCGTTACCTGATACGATCCAATGAAATGTCTTGTCATAAAAGCGCATCCGCTTTCCGGGAGTCTTTGTTCATCGCTGAGCGAGCGCGTGGTTTGCACGCTTCGGGATGCCGGGCATAGCGTTGAGGTTGAAGACCTATACGCCGGGGAGTTCAATGCTGCGCTAACGGAAGCGGAACGGCGCAGTTATTACACCGATTCATACGATATGCAACAAGTGTCCCTGCAGGTCGAACGCCTGCTGGCGGCGCAGGCCGTGGTGCTGGTGTTTCCCACCTGGTGGTTTGGCTTTCCCGCCATTCTAAAGGGCTGGTTCGACCGGGTATGGGCGCCCGGTGTGGCCTATGATCATGCCGACCAATATGGTCCGATCAAACCCCGGTTGGAGAATCTGCGTCATATGCTGGCTGTGACGTCACTCGGTTCGGCGAGGTGGGTGGATAGGCTGGTGTTGCGCCAGCCGGTCAAGCGGGTTTTAAAGACTGCAATAGTCGGTACATGTGCGCCAAAATGTCGTTTTCAAATGTTGTCGTTGTACAACAGTGAGCAGTTGACGCCGGCTCAGGTCGAACGCTTCGGTGCGCGGGTCGAACGGGCACTTAAACGTTGGCCGGACGCTTAGGCTAAACAAGGTTATTTACTGAATGGAATTTTTTGCTGAACTCACAGGTCAGAATACAGAAACCGAACTGCTCCAGGAGCTTCTCACTATCAAGCGTCTGCCAGAGTTTTGTCCACTGATCGATACGGTACTGTCCATTCAGTCGCCCGAAAAAGGTGAGATTTATTGCCTCTGGGGGCAGTTCCTGGTTTCGCGCCAGATGATCAGAAACGGTGTGCGATTCGCGCTTTTGAATTGTCCCCATGCGCTGGCCTGGACAATCACGGTTCATGATGATTCGCGTACGATAGTCATACATTGTACGATCAACGGGAAGCATGAGGCGCAGGAGTTTGTGGAATCAATCGAGCAGTTTGTCGAGGCGTGGGCCGAGGGTCTGCAGCGAGGCTTGATAAAACGGCGATAATGCCATGCGCAAACTGTACGTCAGTTTGAACTTTTAAATGACAATTCTGTCACCGAGGTTACGTTATGTATGATAAAAAATTCTGGAACGAACGGTATTCGGCATCAGAGTTTCTTTACGGCACGGAAGCCAATTCCTTTCTGGTGGAAAACCTGAAGCTGTTGCTTTCGCCGGTGCTGTCTTTGTCCGAGGGCGAGGGCCGGAATGCGGTGTTCATGGCATCGCAAGGCCTTTCCGTTCTCGGCGTCGATTGCTCCGAAGTGGGTCTGGAAAAAGCCCACTCGCTTGCCAGGTCGCGTGGCGTCAGTATAGAAACCGAAGTGGCTGATCTTGCTGAGTACCAGCCCAGGGAAAATCACTTTGGCTCCGTCGTGTCTATCTCCGCTCACTTACCGGGCGCGATTCGGAAAAACCTCTATCCCTTGATAGAAAAAGCATTAAAGCCGAACGGCATTTTTCTGCTGGAAGCCTACTCCGAAAATCAGTTGCAGAAAGACACGGGCGGGCCAAAAAACATCGATATGCTGATGAGCATCGATAAACTCCGTCAGGAGCTGCCCAATCTCAAGCCCGTTCTGCTAAGAGAGCTGGAGCGTGAAGTCAGCGAAGGCGAGGGGCATAACGGTTTGGCTTCAGTCGTCCAGTTTATTGCGGTCAAAGAGGCGTAATAGACCGGGCAGTGACGATGCCTTCCTGGTCTCGGGGCAACGGTGAAGAGGAATGCCGAGATGGCGGATCACTCGTTTGCGATACGACCGGCGGTGCTGGATTGGCTGTTGGAGCCAAACAACCCTTCTGTCCGCTACTTTACATTGACCGGGATTCTTGACAAGCCGGAGTCGGACAAGGAGGTCATTGCGGCCAGAGCGGAGATCATGGAAAGCCGCTGGGTCCGTAAAATTCTCGCCGCCCAGCAGGCTGACGGATGCTGGGAAGCGCCGAACCGGTTCTACACCGCCAAATATCGCGGCACTGTCTGGCAACTGCTTATTCTCGCCGAGCTGGGCGCCGACAGAAATGACGGGCAGATAAAGCAAGCCTGCGAATTTATTCTGGACAATTCCCAGGAAGGTGAAAGTGGCGGCTTCTCGGTGCGTGGTGGTCGAAAAGGCGGTTTACGCAGCGGTGTCATTCCCTGCCTGACGGGCAACATGCTCTGGAGCCTGCTCCGTTTCGGCTGCGGCGATGACCCGAGAGTACAGCATGGTATCGACTGGGTAACGACGTATCAGCGCTTCGACGATGGCGTAGACGACCCGCCGCAAGGCTGGCCCTACGATCAATGGGAAATCTGCTGGGGCAGGCATACTTGTCATATGGGCGTTGTGAAAAACCTGAAGGCACTTGCGGAAATCCCGCCGCAAAAGCGCTCGAAAGCGATCCGTAACACGATTGAACAGGGCGCAGAATTCATGCTGCTGCACCATGTTCACAAACGCAGTCACAACCTGAATCGCATATCCAAGCCGGGCTGGCGTCGATTGGGTTTTCCGCTGATGTATCAGACCGATGTGCTGGAAATACTGGGTATATTGACGAGCCTCGGTTATCGGGACGACAGGATGACGGAAGCGGTCGAGCTGGTTCTCTCCAAGCAGGACCGGCGCGGCCGATGGAAACTTGAAAACAGCTATAACGATCGCGTCCAGGTGAACATCGAGCAGCTCGGCAAGGCGAGCAAATGGATTACCTTAAACGCCCTGAAGGTGTTGCGCCGATTTCCTCTTTCCCGTTGATTTTCGACTAGACCTTAACTGTTATAAAGCAATCATCAATGAGCACATTTCCTGACTATTCAAAATACGATGCCCTGGGCCTTGCCGGTTTGGTCAAGGCGGGCGAGGTATCGCCGGAAACGCTGCTGAACGAGGCAAAGGAAAGGCTTGATCAAGTCAATCGCCGATTAAACGCGGTGATCCATCAAACCGATTCCCTGCCGCATGATTTAATCAAAAATCTCAAAAAAACGGAGCTGTTTTGCGGCGTGCCGTTTCTTGTCAAGGATCTTATGCTGCCGTTTAAAGGCATGCCCTTGTCGAATGGCAGCAGGGCGATGAAATCCTGGGTTCCGACGGAAAACAGCCCGATGGCCGGTCGCATCAATGCCAGCGGCCTGGTGACCTTCGGCAAAACCACCTGCTCTGAGCTGGGTGCTTCTTCCTTGACGAAAAGCGCCGCGTTTGGGGAAACACTCAATCCGTGGGACAGCAACAAAAACGCAGGCGGCTCGAGTGGCGGCAGGTCGGTTGTCGTTGCCACGCGTGTCGTCCCTATGGCCTATTCAAGCGATGGTGGAGGGTCGATTCGTCTGCCGGCGTCCTATTGCGGCATCTTTGGCTTCAAGCCATCCCGTGGCATCAACCGTTACGAAGACATGTCCAAAGCCTGGGGCGGCGCGGTGGTCAGTCATGTGTCGACAATTTCGGTTCGCGATAGTGCAGCTTATCTGGATCTGGTCGCCGGCCATACCGATAAAGATTACTCGATCAGTCGCCCAAGCCGGCAAAGCTATTTGTTTTCGGCAACACAAGAAAATCGCAAACTGCGGATTGGTCTGATTCTGCAAGCGCCGACCGGGACACCGGTTCATCCGGCGTGCGTGAAGGCCGCAGAAGTGGCGGCCAGGCTTTGTGAAAATCTCGGCCACAGCGTTGAGCCGACGCACTGGAACTTCGATGGTCGGGCTTTAATGCGTGCTTTTTTGACCATCGTGATGAATTACACGCACCGGGATGTGGGCAATATTGCCAGCTTGCTCGGTGTCGTTGAAAAACAGCTTGAGCTGGAAATCAACACCCGGTTTTTATCCCTGACAGGCAGTGGTATCGGGCCTGACAAGGTCAGGCAAGCCTTGGAGGTCTGGCAGCAGGCTGCGCAGAAAATGCATGACTTGCACCAGCGCTACGATGTGATTTTAACGCCGACGGTAGCGACTCCGCCTTTGACCGGCGATGCGCTCGATCCCGGCGCGATTGAAAAACTGCTCATGCGGCTTCTATTGCGTACCGGGCTGGCAAGAATAATCGTGAGCGATAAATTTCTGGAATCGTTGATCGACAAATCACTTTACCAGACACCTTTTACCCCGATTGCCAATATGACCGGTCAACCGGCCATGTCCGTTCCTTTGCATTGGGATGAAAACGGCTTGCCGCATGGCGCGCACTTTATGGCGGACGCGGAGGGCGACAGAACACTGTTTATGCTGGCCCGGCAGTTAGAGAGTGAACAGCCATGGGCGCGGCGGGTGCCGGTTAAAGTGGTCTGAGAGCATCTCTGGAATCTCTGTGTTGAAGCAAAATAAGTTTGATCTATCAGCCGCATTACAGAGGTTTCAGTCAGGGGTCTGATGGTAAGCCAAAAAATAAAAAAGGGCAGTCAATGAAATTGAATATGCAAATCATAGATGTGTTTAGCAGCAAGTCGTATCATGGCAATCCGGCTGCCGTCCTTATTATCGCCGAATGGTTCGATAAAAGGTTATATCACTATCTGATGGAAGGTTTCTAACAGAGTGGACATCAGAATCGACAATCTTGATGGCAGGGAAGTCATCGAACTGCTGGAGGAACATTTGGCCGATATGTACGCCACCTCTCCGCCGGAAAGCGTGCATGCGCTGGATGTAGAAGCCTTGAGATCGCCGGAAATCACTTTCTTCAGTGCCTGGAAGGATGGTGAGCTGATGGGATGCGTGGCGATCAAGGAACTCGATGCCGGGCATGGAGAATTAAAGTCCATGCGTACCTCGGCGAAGGCAAGAAATACCGGCGTGGCAAGCGGGCTTCTTGAATATGTGCTTAAGGTCGCTATTGAGCGCGGCTATGGTAAATTAAGTCTTGAAACCGGCTCTGGGGAATACTTCAAACCCGCACGGAATCTTTACGGAAAGTTTGGTTTTCATTACTGCGAGCCTTTTGCAGAATACAGGGATGACCCTGAAAGTAAATTCATGTCGCGGGTGCTTTAGTTATCAGCGGCTCTTACCCGTTAAGGCTGTTTACTGACAATTAGTGAGCAGAAATGTTGCAGAGACAGCCACGTCGTTGGGCTGACAACGCTCAGAAGGATAAATACAATGGCTGAGAATGTAAATTCAATAACCGGGCGCTTGATCGCAAGTGCCGGCATTGAAAAAGGAATGCAGGTGCTTGAATTTGGCTGCGGGAACGGCGAGGTGAGCTTGCTGTTGGCAGAGGCTGTAGGTCCTGAAGGACGTATTGTCGGTTTGGATAGCAATGAGAGCGTTCTGGAAATGGCCCGAAACCGCGTGCAGGATAAAGGCTTGTCCCAAGTAGAATTTATCAAGGAAGAACTATCCGAAACAACTGCTGGGCTTGGCGAATTTGATGCGATTTTCGGCAGGCGCATTCTGATGTATTTGCATGATCCGGTTTCCATCCTGACGAACTTCTCCAACATGCTGAAGTCCGGTGGCGTGCTTGCGTTTCAGGAAAGCGATTCGACGCTGGCTTCAGGGTGCATCGAGGCACTGCCCTTGCACGAGAAGGTCAACGGTTGGTTATGGCGGATGGTGGAAGGTGAAGGCGGAAATATTCATATGGGCTTTGAATTGCCTTCTATTCTGAGTAAAAGCGGTTTTATTGTCGAGGGTGTCAGAGCCGAGGCGATCATTCAGGGACAGAAGCTGCATTATCCTTTGGCCGATGTGGTTCGTGCGGTTCTGCCGAGAATTGTCGGGCAGGGTATCGCTACTGAAGATGAGATCGATATAGAAACGCTCCAGCAACGGCTCGACGATGAGCGGCCGGAACATGCCGTGTTTATCAGTGATCTGCCTTTTTCTGTTTGGGCGAGAAAGCCTTAGGGTTGTGGCAATGGTTATTCAAATCCGAAAAGCAGCAAGTGCTGACCAAGATGCTATCCGCGACGTCGTTTTAAGCGCCTTTTCCGAAGACGAAAGCCAGCCGATTGCGACCCTTGCGGAAAATCTGCTCAAGGAGCAGACCAGGCCCGAAACCTTGACGCTGGTTGCGGAAACGGATGGCCGGCTGGTCGGCCACATCGCGTTCAGTCCGGTCGGTGCGGACAAGAATGCATCCTGGCTGGGTTATATTCTGGCACCACTGGCCGTAAAACCTGATTATCACAAGCAAGGGATTGGCTCGAAACTGATCAAAAGCGGCCTGGAGCGACTGACGGCAAACGGAGTCGATAGTGTTTTTGTCTATGGCGATCCGGCCTATTACGGTCGATTCGGTTTCAATGCCGAGGCCGCCGAAAAATACCAGCCGCCTTACGCCTTGCACTATCCCTTTGGCTGGCAGGCGACTGTATTGCGCGAGGGAGGTTCTGTGGAGCAAATCATCAGGTTTTCGTGTGTCGCGGCCTTACGCGATCCATCGCTCTGGTAATCGGCTGGTACAAAAGAGATGCCTGATAAACCCGCGAATGTCGATCAATATATAGAAAACGGCTGTGGCCGGTGTGCCTTCGGTGGCACGCCGCGTTGCAAGGTCAGAGCCTGGGATAAAGAGCTCGTTATGCTCAGAACGATTCTTCTGGAGTCGGGCTTGAGCGAAACGATTAAATGGGGTTCACCCTGCTATATGCACGGTGGCAAAAATATTCTGCTGCTGAGCACACTCAAGGAAAGCGTGGTTATTATCTTTTTCCGAGGCGCGGAAATGCAGGACCCGGAAAAGGTTCTGGAAAAACCGGGAGACAACTCCCGATTCGGCCGTTACCTTCGTGTCAGGGACACGCAGGCGATCGCCGCGCTGAAAAACCTGATCCCAGACTATATACGGGAAGCGATCGAGATTGAAAATACCGGCAGAAAAGCGGATGCCGATCAGGACAAACCGCTGGAATACCCGGATGAACTGAAACAGATGTTTGAAGAAAATCCGGATTTCAAAGATGCTTTTTCCGCGTTGACGCCAGGGCGGCGGCGCGGTTATCTGATCCACTTTTCCTCGGCCAGACAGGCAAAAACCAGAACGGCACGGATTGAAAAGTGTATGGCGAAGATATTCGCGGGCAAAGGCTGGAATGAACGCTGAGAGCCTGTTTGAAATACAAGCCGTATCATTCTTGGCGTTTATGCCAGGCCTGAATTAATAAGGAGATGCGCGTGGTTAAGAAACTATTCTGGGAAGACCCCTATCTTTGCGAGCTCGAAACCACCGTGTCTTCGGTCGTGGCGGATTGTATTACCCTGAACGAGACGATCTTTTATGCGTTTTCCGGCGGCCAGGAAAGCGATGCCGGAACGATCGGTGGTTTCGAGGTGATGGAGGCGCGCAAAGATGGCCGGGAAATCATTTACCGCATGGCAGAAGATCACGGGCTTGCGCCAGGCCAGCCGGTTACCGTCCGGATTGACCGGGACAGGCGTTATGCTCTGATGCGGCATCATTTTGCGGCGGAGCTGATTCTCGAATTAGTCTGTCAGAGATTAAAAACGGTAGAGAAAATCGGTGCGCATATCGCCGAAAACAAGGCAAGAATCGATTTCTACTGGCCGGAAAATATCAGCCCGCTTTTCCCCGAGCTGCTAGCCAGAGCATCCGAACTGATCGACGAAGATCTGCCGATCACCAGTGCGTTCAGCGATGAGGCAAGTCAGCGCAGATACTGGCAAGTGGATGGGGTTGCCAGAGTCCCCTGCGGCGGCACCCACCTGAAGCGTACCGGCGAGGTCGGACAACTTGGCCTGAAGCGCAGGAATATCGGCAAAGGCAAGGAACGGATCGAGATTCATGCGACGGGGCGGGTAGACGGATAAGCTAAAATTCGGCTTGTATTATCCGGCAGGCGATCACCAACCGACCACCGGACTGTATTCCCGGCTTTCCCGGTCTTCCGCTTCGCAGTTTTTATAGGCTTTTTTGACCGCTTCCACGCCGTGCTGGCGTTCCAGTCTTCGAACGATAAAATGGCCTTTGGCGACATCCTGAAAATGCTTCATGAAAATCAGATTGAGCGCGGCGCCGCTGATTGCGCCGACCACCGGCACCATGCGTCCCGCCGCGTGATCAGATACGACCACGCCGAAGCGGGAACTGATCGAGCGGATGACATTGATGGCGGCCGGAATATGCGGGCCGGATGCGCCGGCGGCATAGGCCAGGATGTCCCGTTCAAAGTGCATGCCGAGGGTTATCCGTAAACCGTAGTAGCCGAGATCTGCCGCATCGTCTTCCCGGGTACGGCCACCGAGGGCGAACACCTGTGCGCAGGCCAGGCGCGCGCCGGCCTCGCCGAGATCCTCACCTTCGGAACGGGCAATATCGGCAATCGAATGCAGCATAAAGCAGGTCGTGACAGGGAGTTCGGCCAGCAAAGTTGCCGGCCCCAGAAAACCACCCGCCGCGCCGGTACCGGCAACCAGCAGCTTGTGCGCCAGGTTGCTGACGGGTTGCGGCATGCGATGATTGAGCGGTAATACGCCGGGTTTCAGGGCCTGCATGATGCTGGCCTTGACGACGACATCAAGATTTTTACGCCAGCTCGTCGGCAGCAGTTTAAAGCCTTCCTCAATCGGTACGGCCAATACAGAACTCAGACGGGCGGCCAGGGATGGATGTTCCAGGTGCGCATAAGCCCACTCAAGTTCTGCGACTTCCGTTTCGGACAGCGGTGATTTCATCGGGATTTATTTCACCCTGAGTCCCGGCATCATCTTGTCGACATTATTGATCAGGGCGCCGCTGAGTATGGAAAAAGTGCCGGTAACCGCGGCAATTTTCGCCAGCTCTTTGGGCGGGGGTAATCTCAATCGGAACTCGCCTTCTGCCTCGGCCATGCCCATATTGTAGTGAATAATGGCTTCCGTCATAAAAACACCGAAAGTCACGCCGGTAACGATCAAGCCTCTCATTCTGACTGCTCCTGTCATCAAATCGAAATATATCTGGTTTAAAATCTGACCCTTTTGGTGCAGAAATCCGCGCGAACCTGCGTGCGGCAAATTCAGCACTTGATTTGATATTACCACTGTTGGTGGATTGAGTTAAGATAAGCTTATATCGGGTCTGTTGTTGATGAATAATACAAGTAGGCGGGAAGAGAAATGATAAGAGGCAATGATGTTTTCAAGGGCGTTGCGATCGGGGTTGGCGTGGCTGTCATGACACCGCTGGTGATCGCGGCGCTTGCGCCCGTACTGAAGCCCGTGGCGCGCTCTGCGCTGAAGGCCGGTATCCGCTCCTACGAAAAAGCCAGGGAATCCATCGAGGTGTTCAATGAATCGATGGACGACATCATTGCCGAGGTCGAGGAAGAAATGACTTCGGCGGCGGCCGAAACGGTGGAAGACGTCGCGCAAGAGAGCGGCAGTTAGCCGGGTCGGGAACATGTGCCCCGACGCTTATGTGGTCCATCAGCTGCGCGGACGAACGCGGCTGCGGGTGCCGGAAATCCAGCAAAACGGTGACTATGCGGCCGGACTTGCAGAACAGCTCGACAAGCTTCCCGAGTCCTGTCGCTGCAGAATAAATACATTGACCGGCAGTGTTCTGGTCGAGCACCCCGACCTCAACGGCGAGGGCTTGCTGGAGGAGCTGCGCTCGCTGGATTTGTTTCGGCTTCATTCCGGCATGCCGCGGTCGGAACCGGCCATCGACCAGTTGATGGACGGCTTTGCCAGAGTTGATCGGGCGCTCAGTGATCGCACATCGGGCAGTGTCGACCTTCGTACGCTGGCGTTTACGATTTTGCTCGGCATCATGTTCCGGCAGATGGTCCGGGGCCAGTTGCTGGGGCCCGCGGTGCCCTTGTTGCTGAGTGCGTTGAGCTTTCTTCATCAAGCGAACCCGGGCGGTGGGGATGCTGCCGGCGGACAATTTGACGCGGACGGGCTCTGAATCAATCACACGGACTGCTTTTTATCGGAGGACAACATGATAGGCAGATTAGTCATAGGTTTGGGAACATTTATTTT
>JAGRHW010000730.1 GCA_020444765.1 Gammaproteobacteria bacterium
TACGGCCAGCGCAACCGCGCCGAGCTCTACTATCACGACGAATTCCTCGCGCTCGCCGCGAAGCACCCCAACTTCACCTACGTGCCGGCGTTGTCCGACGAGCCTGCGGATTCCGGCTGGGATGGCTTCCGTGGCTACGTGCACGAGGCGGCGACGGCGCACTTCGACAACGACTTCCGCGGCCACAAGGCCTACCTGTGCGGCCCGCCGCTGATGATCGACGCCTGCATCACGGCGCTGATGCAGGGGCGGCTGTTCGAGCGCGACATCTTCATGGAGAAGTTCTTCTCCGCCGCGGACGTGCAGCAGGTGCGCAGCCCGCTGTTCAAGAAGATCTGAGGCGCGCGAGGAAGGGCGAATGGGCACCACGGCCACAGCGCAACCGAGCGCGCCTGCGTCCGCCGCAGGCGATCCGGAGATCGGCCGCAGCATCCGCGCGGCCGGCATCCTGACCAACTACCACGACCTGGGCGAGGGCTTCCCCGCGCTGTTCATCCACGGCTCCGGGCCCGGGGTCTCCGCCTGGGCGAACTGGCGTCTGGTGCTGGCGCCGCTGTCGCAGCGCATGCGGGTGATTGCGCCCGACATG
>JAGRHW010000731.1 GCA_020444765.1 Gammaproteobacteria bacterium
GGGCTCAAGCAGAACGCCTTGGCCGAGTCGGCTCACGCGCACCTCCTTGCCCGGGAGACGGAATTCCTTCGGCAGCCTCACGGCCTGGCTGCGGCCGTGCATGAAGATCTTCGCGGTTCCGCTTTCGCCCATGGCTCGCCTCCGCAGCGCGAGTGATAGATACCTTTGATAGATATCAACTCGGAGGAGCGGTCGCAAGGTGCGAGGCGGTCCGCCTTCAGTTGCCCACTGCGTCGCGCCCGGCGCGCTGGCGCGCGATCACCGTCTTCATGATGTTGGCCGTGCCGTCGCCGATCTGCAGGCCGAGCACGTCGCGCAGGCGCTGCTCGAAGGGCAGGTCCGACGAGTAGCCGTAATGGCCGTGCATGAGCAGGCAGCAATGCACCGTGTCGTAGGCGAGCAGCGGCGGCCACCATTTGGTCATCGCCGCCTCGGCCGTGTGCGGGCTGCCGCGGTCCTTCAGCCACAGCGCGTGCAGGCTGAGCAGGCGGGCGGCCTGGATCTGCGTGTCGAAGCCGGCGAGCTGGTGCGACACGCCCTGGAACGAGGCCAGCGGCCTGCCGAAGGCCCGATGCTCGGCGACATGGG
>JAGRHW010000732.1 GCA_020444765.1 Gammaproteobacteria bacterium
CTGATCTTGCTGATTCTGATCTGGCAGTATCTTCTGGTTCGCCGGCTGTTGCCGCCGGCGGACAACGACCCGGACCGCTGAACTCCGCGAGACAATCCGTTGGAACGATATCTGGCTGCCGTGCTGGTGCTCGGCGTTTCCGCACAATGGCTCGCGTGGCGTCTGCGACTGCCCTCGATCTTGCTGTTGCTGACGTTCGGCGCCCTGCTCGGCGAGTATCTCGCCTGGGAACATGGCACACGCGAGCCCGTGCCGACCGAGTTGCTGTTTCCGCTGGTCGCCCTGTCGGTCGGCGTGATTCTGTTCGAGGGCGGGTTGTCACTGCAGATTCGCGAGCTCCGCGAGTCCGGCGCCGCCGTCATTGGGCTGGTGACGGTAGGCGCGGCTGTCACCTGGACGTTGTCGACCGTTTGCTTGATCTGGCTGATCGGCATCGATCCGCGAGTGGCTGCGGTGATCGGAGGCATCTTGGTGGTCACCGGACCCACCGTCGTCGCTCCGCTGCTCCGCTTGATTCGCCCCAGTCGCCGGGTGGCGTCCATGGTGAAGTGGGAGGGAATCGTCATCGACCCGATTGGCGCCGTCTG
>JAGRHW010000733.1 GCA_020444765.1 Gammaproteobacteria bacterium
CTTGACTCCGATCTCCTCGAGGCTCTGGGTCATCAGGCCGCGGCTGACCGACATGTCGTCGACGATCATGATCTTGAGGACGTCCTTGAGTGCCATGGCGGGCGCGCTTTCAGGTGAGGGCCTTGCCGGGCAGGGTGCCGGCGCGGCGATAGGTGGTGATGCCCGCGGTCCCCAGCCCGATCTCGGCGGGCTCGGCGATGCGCTCGGAATGACCGATCAGCAGCCATCCGCCCGGGTGCAGGACCTCGGCGAAGCGCGACCAGAGGTGCCGTTGCGTCGGCTTGTCGAAATAGATCACGACATTGCGGCACAGGATGACGTCGAAACGTCCGCTGATCGGCCAGGGCTGCACCAGATTCAGATGGCGGAACGTCACCAGCGCCTTGAGTTCTGCGCGGACGCTCCGCTCGCCCTCGCCATCGCCCCGGGCAAAGATGCGGCCTTCCAGCGCCGGGTTGGGAAAGGTGCAGATCTTCGCGTCGTAGACGCCGCGCTGGGCCGCTTGCAGCACCAGGGGGTCGATGTCGGTGCCGAGGATGCGCAGGTCAAGGCGGGCCGCATCCGGCGCCACGGCAAGGACCGAAG
>JAGRHW010000734.1 GCA_020444765.1 Gammaproteobacteria bacterium
GTTTTCATTCGAGAAGCGCTCGAGGAAGAGGCGCGCGAGCGCGGGAATATCCTCGACGCGCTGGCGCAGCGGCGGCAGCAGCAGCGTCACGACATTGATGCGATAATAGAGATCGGCGCGAAACTGGTTCTTCGCAACCGCTTCTTCGAGATTGCGGTTGGTGGCGCAGACGATGCGCACGTCCACTTTCAGGGTCTTGGCGCCACCGACGCGCTCGAACTCGCCTTCCTGCAATACGCGCAGAAGTTTTGCTTGAAAGGCCGGCGAAATCTCGCCGATCTCGTCGAGAAACAGCGTGCCGCCATGCGCCAGTTCGAAGCGGCCTATGCGCTGGTTGATCGCGCCGGTGAATGCGCCTTTCTCGTGACCGAACAATTCGGATTCGAGAACGCTCTCCGACAGGGCCGCGCAATTGACCTTGACGAAAGGCCCTTTCGCGCGCGGCGAAGCGTCGTGGATGGCGCGGGCGAACAATTCCTTGCCCGTGCCGGTTTCTCCACGCAACAACACGGTGGCGTTGGAGCGCGCCGCCGCGTCGACGCGCTTCAGCACGGCGCGAATGGCCGGGCCGCCGCCAACAATACC
>JAGRHW010000735.1 GCA_020444765.1 Gammaproteobacteria bacterium
TCCCATCGCGATGCGATAGACGGCTTTCTGGTCGCCGCCGGGTTCTTTACCCGGCTGCCGTTTCCCTATCCTTCTCAGGCTCCGCGTCTCGCCGAAGCCATCTGGGCCGCGCCGCTGGCCGGCGTGGTCGTCGGCCTTGCCTGCGGCGTTGCCGGCGGCCTCTCGACGGCGCTCGGTCTGCCGCCGCATCTCGCTGCGGTTGTCGCGCTTGCCGCCGGAATGCTGGTCACGGGCGCGTTGCATGAGGACGGGGCAGCCGATCTGGCCGACGGGTTCGGCGGTGGACGGACGCGCGAGGCGAAGCTCGAGATCATGCGCGACAGCCGTATCGGCAGCTACGGTGCGCTGGCGCTGATCGTCTCGGCGCTGGCGCGCTGGTCGGCCTATGCGGCGATCCTCGGCGCTGCTTCGGGCATCGTTGCGCTCTGGGTCGCGGTCGCCGCCCATGCCGGCTCACGTGCCGTCATTCCCGCCTTCATGGCGCGTGTTCCTTCGGCGCGCAGCGACGGCTTGTCGGCCGGAGCCGGGGCGGTTGCAGACCGGACCGCGTTCGTCGCGCTGGCGATCGGCGCGATCGTCGCCTTG
>JAGRHW010000736.1 GCA_020444765.1 Gammaproteobacteria bacterium
GCTGGAACACAAGGGCGAAGTCGTGGCCGGCGTCATCTTCGACGCTGCCAAGGACGAACTTTACCATGCCGAGAAGGGCAATGGCGCCTGGATGAACGGTCAGCGGCTGCGCGTCTCGGGCAGGCGGCAGATGATCGAATCGATCTTCGCCACCGGCATTCCCTTCGGCGCGCGCAAGACCCTGCCGGCGACGCTGAAGGATTTCGCCCGCATCTCGCCGCTGACCGCCGGCATTCGCAGCTATGGCTCGGCGGCGCTCGATCTGGCCTATGTCGCGGCGGGCCGCTTCGACGGTTACTGGGAGCGTTACGTGAACGCCTGGGACGTGGCCGCGGGCATCGTTCTGGTCAAGGAGGCCGGCGGCTTCATCGAGGCGATCCGCGGCGAAGGCCCCATCGCCGATGCCGGCAACCTCGTCTGCGCCAACCCGCAGCTTTTCCCCGAACTCGCCTCCATCGTGCGGACCTGGGACTGATGCATCGCTGGCCGGTCCGCGTCTATTATGAAGACACCGATCTCGCGGGGATCGTCTATTACGCCAATTACCTGAAACTCATCGAGCGCGCGCGCACCGAATGGACC
>JAGRHW010000737.1 GCA_020444765.1 Gammaproteobacteria bacterium
CATCGTGGCCGCTGCCAGTACGCTCGAAAGCCGCAATCTCCTCAGCCGTTGGCTGCGGTTTGGGTTTCGGCGCTGTCTGGAAGGTTTTCTTGTTCATAAAGCTCTAGCAGTTCGTTGGTGAGGTTTTCGATCTCGGTTGCGGCGGCAGAGCCCGGAGACCATTCGAAGATGGTCTTTCCCATCGTCAAACTCTCCGCATAAGCGACGCGCTGCTCGATCTCGGATTTTAGGATCGGGATGCCATGATCTGCCGCCATGGAGCGGATTTCACGCCCGATCACCGTATTCCCTATTTTGCGGGAAACCACAAACCCACATTTTAGGGATTCCTTGATTTCTTGTGCCTCGCGCACCTGGCGCACAGTCAAATCCGATGCCCATGTCGAAAGCCCGCTCGGCTCGATCGGCAAGAGCACCAGGTCCGAAGCCACAATGCACGAGCGCGCGATCGCTTCGGCGTGAGGCGGTCCATCAATGACCGTGTGCGTGTAGTCGAGGGCGAGCTTCATCGCATCGCGCGCCATGTTCTCACGCGCAAGCGAGATCACCCGAAAATTCGTATCCTCGCGGAAGCCT
>JAGRHW010000738.1 GCA_020444765.1 Gammaproteobacteria bacterium
GTGGTGCATTGCGAAACCTCCTCGGGCATTCTCAACCCGCTGGAGGCCATCGCCGAAGTGACCTGGCGGCAAGGGCGGCGATTGTTCGTGGACGCGATGAGTTCCTTCGGCGCCTTACCGATCGATGCCCGCGAACTGCCCTTCGACGGACTGGTGTCCTCGGCCAACAAATGCTTCGAGGGCGTGCCCGGTTTCGGCTTCGCCCTGTTGCGCCGCAAGGCACTGGAACAGTGTGTCGGCAACGCCCATTCCCTGAGCCTGGATTTGTACGATCAATGGACCTACCTGGAGCGCAGCGGCCAGTGGCGCTTCACCCCGCCGACTCATGTGGTGGCCGCCTTTGCCAGCGCCCTGGAACAACACGCGGCCGAAGGCGGGGCCGCCGGTCGGCTGGCGCGCTACGTCCATAACGAAACGGTGCTGGTCGCGGGCATGCGCGCCATGGGATTCCATACCCTGCTGGCCGACCGTTGGCTGTCGCCGATCATCGTCACCTTTCACGCCCCCGGCCATCCGAATTTCGAATTCGGACGCTTCTATGACTTGATCAAACAGCACGGCTTCATCATCTAT
>JAGRHW010000739.1 GCA_020444765.1 Gammaproteobacteria bacterium
CGCCTTCCTGATTCGCGCCGTTGTAATCGGGGTTCAGCGGAATCCCGGTCTGCACCGCCGCCTTGATAAAAAAATCAGCAATCGGTCTGCGCAAGCGCAGGTCGGAGACTTTTTGCGGTCCGCCGACCCCGTGAAAAGCATCGGCGCCACGCTCCTGATCCTCGGATTTCTTGAAATAGTCCAGCACCTCGCGGAACGACCAGCCTTTGTTACCCAGTTCGGCCCAGCGATCGTAGTCCTCCGCCTGCCCGCGTACATACAGCAAACCATTAAGAGAGCTCGAACCGCCCAGCACCTTGCCGCGCGGCCATTGCAGGCTGCGGCCGTCAATTCCGGCGTCAGGCCGGGTGGTATAACACCAGTCGGTTGCCGGATTGTGCATCGTCTTGAAATAACCGACCGGTATATGAATCCACGGATTGAGATCCGAGCCACCGGCTTCCAGTAACAAAACGCGGTTTTGCGGATTGGCGGACAGGCGGTTCGCCAGAACACAACCCGCTGAACCCGCACCGACCACAATAAAGTCGTACACCTGATCTGATTGTCCCATCCGATTCACTCCACGTTGT
>JAGRHW010000073.1:0-6432 GCA_020444765.1 Gammaproteobacteria bacterium
AGATATAACCTTCGCTGGCGCCAACCGCCAGCCCGGCGATCGTCATACCTTCGATCAGTAAATAAGGATCGCACTCCATGATCAGGCGGTCGGCAAAAGTGCCGGAGTCACCTTCGTCGGCGTTACAGACGATGTATTTTTGCGTTGCCTGCGCGTCGTGAACGGTCTGCCATTTGATGCCGGACGGAAAGGCTGCGCCACCGCGTCCGCGCAGGCCGGAAGCCTTGACCTCGTCAATAATCTCCTGGCCGCTTTTGCTCAGGGCATCCTGCAGGCCGCGAAAACCGCCGCGTTGCCGATAAGCATCCAGTGACAGCGGGTCGTCAAGCCCGATCCGTTTGAAGCTGACGCGCGTCTGCGCCTTGAGTTGCGGGATTTCATCCGTCAGGCCAAGTGCCAGCGCATGTGATTGACCGCCTTCAAACAAGCCGGCCTCCACCAGCGTGTCGACATCCTCGACGCCGACCGGCCCATAGGCGACGCGGCCCCGGTCGGTTTCCACTTCGATCATGGGCTCCAGCCACAGCAGTCCGCGCGAGCCGTTGCGGATCAGTTCGATATCGGCGCCGATATCCGCAGCAGCCAGGCTGATCGCCTCAGCGATCTCGTCGGCGCCCAGGGACAAGGCGGTGGATTCGCGCGGTACAAAAACCTTGACGCTCATGCCTGCACCTCCGCGATCAGCTGTTCGATCAGGGTGTCGAAGCGCGTTTCGTCGACGCGACCGAAAAGCTTGTCGTCGATGCGCAGATTCGGTCCGGTGGCGCAGTTGCCGAGACAATAAACCGCGTCGAGCGAGACGGCGCCGTCGGCCGTGGTCTGGTGATAATCGACGCCGAGTCTGTCTTTGGCATGCTGTTCCAGGACACGTGCGCCGCGCGCCTGACAGGCTTCGGCGCGGCAGATCTGCACACGGTGTCTGCCGGGTGGCGTGGTGCGAAACTGGTGATAAAAACTGATCACGCCGTGAATCTCGGCGGCGGTCTGTTGCAGCGCCGAGGCGATCGTCGGAATGGCTTCCGGCGGGATATAGCCGAAGCGCGTCTGTACGGCGTGCAGAATCGGCAGCAATGCGCCGCGTTGCCCGGAAAACTCGTCAAGCAGCTCGGCGGTTTCGCTTGTGCAACTGGATATGGGTGTTTGCATGCCTCTCCTCGAATCTTGAATAGTGCTGGCTGACGGCATTAGCCATGTCGAAATCAAAGATTAGGAGAGTCGAGCGATTGATACAAATTGAAATATCGGATTATGCAATTTGTTTTATCAATCGTGCTTAGGTGGCCAGCAGCTTCTCGATATTGGCGCTGTGGGTGATGGCCACCTGTTTAAAGGCCTCGACCAGGGGCGATAAGGGCTGCATATCCCGCCAGATCAGCCCTACCGGTTGCAGCAGCTCGGGGTGAGTCAGCGGCAGGGCGCGTACGCCATCGGGAACACCCAGTAGACGGGCGTGGAAGTTCGGCGCGATGGTTGCCCAATGGCCGTTCTGCACATGCGTGTACAGCGTGAGTATGGAATTGGATTCGAACAGAATATCGGGATGGCAGCCAACCTCGGCGAACACGTCCTCGATGATTTGCCGGTTATGCATCCCCTTGGTCAACAGGCATAACGGCAGCGTGGCGACTTCACACCAGCTGATAGATTCGCGATCGGTAAAATATTCGTGCTGAGGCAGCAGGGCGACGTAGCCTTCCTGGTATAGCGGCAGAGTGCAAACGGTATCGCTCAACGAGCGGCTCAGATAGGAAATGCCGACATCCAGGGAAAAGCCTTCCAGGCCTTGCTCGATTTCATCGGCGCTCATGGATTTGCTGATCGCCGTCACCTGTCCGTAATCGTTCAGAAACGGCGCCGTCAGTCGCGCCGCGAAGGCCAGCGCCGACGGCACCGCGCCGAGTCTCAGCCGGCCGCTCAAGTGGCCGCGTAACAAAGCGACGTCCTGATACAGACCGTCGTAATTTGCCAGTAAGCGGCGCGCCCAGGCCAGCACCCGCTGGCCTTCCGGGGTCAGGCTTTCGAAACGGTTGCCGCGGTAAATCAGCGGCACGCCGAGTTCTTCTTCGAGCTGGCGAATGCGCAATGACAGGGTCGGCTGGGAGACATGGCAGCGCGAAGCGGCGCGGCCGAAGTGTTCCTCCTGGGCGAGGGCATCCAGAAATTTGAGCTGTTTGATATCCAAGGGCTTGTCCGGTGACGGTCTGGCTGCCCATAGTAGAGCAAGTCATGGCCGACAGGGTAGTCAGCGTTTTGCGACGTCCACACCTTTTATCAGCAACCACAGGCAAAACAGCGACTCCGCGACCAGAGGAACAAGGTAAGCGGGTGAAAACAGTTCCGCATAAACAGGTGCCAGAATTCGCAGATAACTGCCGCTGAGATAAACCACGCCGGCAAGTCCGAGCAGCGGGCCGAAGATCCGCGGCAGAAATCCCGACCGGTAAATCAGATAACCGACGAGCAGGCAGTTGATCCCGAAAAACAGCAGACCGAAATCATAACCATGACTATGCGCATCGAGAAACAATCCGGCCAGTGCATTCGCTTGCCCGCTGTCCAGGCCAGTATTTGACTGCGGAGCGTTCAGGATCAGAACGGCGAAAAACTGATTCAACAGATTCATGCCGAGAATCGCGCTTTGCACCAGGCGAAAAGCCGCCGCCATAAGTGACAGAGTTGCGTTTACGGGTTTTAGCAATGTGTAGAGCAATATTGCAAGTGCGACATCACAGATCGCCATCAGCGAATCGGCCGCGACACTCATTCTGAAAATCGTCTCGCCCTGTATGATATTGGCGACAGTGGCCGCCGGTTCGCCCGTCATGATCATGGCTGATCTGACAAAGCCCTCGCTCCAGATACCGAGACAGATGATGGCCAGATAGAGAAGTCCCGCTGTTCTCGCCTGTGTCTGTAGGTTTGTTTGATCGATGTTTTCCATGGTTCGCTTTCCTGTTGCCAGGGCCGCCTATCAGCGTTTGCCCTTGAGTTCAATGGTGTTGCCTTCGGGATCTTTGAGATAGAGCGAAGGTCCCATGCCTGCAGATCCGTAACGTGTTCCGACCGGGTCCGTATCTATAGCAAAGCGATGCAGGTGCCTTTCGATCAGCTCCGCATCCCAGGGCTCGATCTGAAAACACACATGATCCATATTGGGCGCCTTGTGATCGGGCAGGTCTCCGCCCTGACGGCCAAGTGGTCCATCGGCGTC
Organism: Gammaproteobacteria bacterium; assembly: GCA_020444765.1. The sequence goes on from JAGRHW010000073.1 coordinate 3,212, forward strand.
GACCAGATCGAACAGTGAGTGACCGGCCCGCAGTTGCGCAAGTCCGAGATCGCCGGGGCCGCGTTCCAGTTTGCAACCGAGAACATCCCGGTAAAAGACGATCATCTCCTCAAGTCGCGTGACCCGAAGAACCACGTGATCGATATGCGTGATATTGATGGGGTTGGCGTGTTGCATTTTTCACCTCTCAAGCTGGCGGGTTTGTGTCGTTTACGAATTCAGGCGGATGCAGTCCGCAGGCTTCAAACACAGCTTACTGTTTGAGGGCTGGTTGATAATCCGGCTCAACGTAATTAGATTGTTCACGAATCTTGACTAATAGGGCCGGAATGTGGAGTCGCTGGACGATATAGCGGTGTTTGTCCGGGTGGTGGACTGCGGAAGTTTCACGGCCGCGGCCGAGCGGCTGGAGATCTCACGCTCGGTTGTCAGTAAGCAGGTGTCCCGGCTGGAAAATCAGCTGGGTGTGCGGCTGCTCAATCGCACCACGCGACGGCTTAGTCTTACCGAAGCAGGGCGTGTGTTTCACCGGCTTAGTCGTCGGGGATTGACGGAAATCGAGGAGGCGAAAACCGAAGTATCACGTCTGCAGCGTGAACCGCGCGGAACGTTGCGGCTCAACGCGCCGATGTCTTTCGGTATTTTGCATATTGCACCGCTGCTGCCGGAATTCCACAAGCGTTACCCGCAGGTGATTGTCGATATGAGTCTTGAAGACCGCACGGTCGATGTGATCGAGGAGGGCTTCGACGTATCAGTGCGAATCGCCGATCTGCCGGATTCATCGCTGGTCGCAAGACGTATCGGACCCTGCGGGCATGTTATCGTGGCGGCGCCGGCTTATCTGGCGGAACAGGGTACGCCGCAAACGCCCGATGAACTGCGCGATCACAACATCCTTGCCTACCGGTATCAGGACTCGGCAGTGAATTGGCATTTTACGACATCGGAACACCAATCGATCACGGTTCCGGTTTCCGGATCATTGATGATAAACAACAGCCTGGCGATTCGCGCGGCCTTGCTGGAAGGCGCGGGTATCGCGCGAATACCCTTATTCTTTGTGAGAAAAGAAATCGAACAAAGACGCCTGACGCCGATTCTGCAGGATTACGGAACACTGGAATCGACACTGTATCTGGTCTATCCGCAGCGGCGCCATTTGTCTCCCAAGGTGCGCGCTTTTGTGGATTTTATGACCGAACGGCTTGCCGAGAAACTTTTTTCAGAATGACCGGTCAGAGTCGCGAACCCCGAAAACCGGCGATGATTTCCGGGGCTGCGATAAGCACATGGACAGTCTCAGTCTGCAAAAGCCCAAAGCTCGACGAGCGAGTCGCCGGCGGTGGTCAGCAGACGAATGTGCGGGGGATCGAAGTCGCCGCCCACAAAGGCATGGCCGCTGAGAGAACCCGTTAGATCGCCGCAAGCGGTCAGGGTCAGGCTGACATCGAAGGTGTCGGGTAAAGAGGATTCGCTGATTGAACCGCCGACCTGGCAGCCGCCCGTGATGGCGGTGATTTGTCCGTCCGTACCCAGCGTGAAGTTTGCCGCGGTGCCGTCTGGCAATTCAGCGATATAGTCGCCGGACAGATCCGCCAGACCGGTATCGAGAGCGGTGAGCCGGTGACTCAGCAGCACAGCGACGTCGTCAGCACTGTTTTCCGGTGTGGCGACCCAGTCGCCGTCGGCGGTTTGTCTGTACAGGGCTTGCGCTTTTTCGTCGTCGTCCTGGATCAACAGCAAACGGTTGCCGGCGTCGTCGGCATAATAGCGGCCGGTTTGTGGTGCGGCGGTATCGCCGACGCTGACCAGATAGGAACCGGCTTGTAATTCACTGATACCGGACAGGCCGCTGCGCGGACTGGTGTCATCATCGTCGCTGCAGGCGCTCAATGAAACCGCCAGCACACCGGTCAGCAAAAGAGATGTTCTGAGGTTCATGATCATTCCCCGCTGTCGAGGAGGTCGCGTAACCGCAGACGCATCCATTGCTGGCCGGCTGTCGAATGGTCGTAAGCGACCTGCATGGCAGTAACGGCAACCCGGCTCTGGTAGACGGCGGATTCATCATCGGCCTGTTCGGCCGTCGGTGCTTCGCTGTTGAAGCCGATGCTCATGCCCGGGTAGGGGTAGTCACCGAGACCGTAACTCTGGGCGACCGGGTCCTGCGACAGGTCTTCGATGAATTTTAGCTGGTAGAGGTTGTAGTCGCCGATTTCTGAGAAAGCGAATGGCGTGTCGGCAGCGGGTTCATCCGGGAAGTTGACGTTCAGTGCCAGGCCATCGGGCAACAGCGGACCATTGTCGGCCTTGCTTTCCAGCTCCTGGACCAGTTTGATGCTGAGCCCGGCGATGATGCCGGATTGCGGATTATCGGCGTGGTTGCCGGCCTCGTCCTCTTCACCGGCGCTGTCGGCACCGGCGCTCAGGGCCACGGCTGCGTAACCGCGCCCGGCAGCAAACTGGACGTTGCTGACGGTGCCGGAGCTGACTACGATGGCACCGACATTCTGCCCTTCATTGGGACCGGACAGTACCAGATCGGGTTCACCGCCCCATTTTTTCGGACCGGCAATGTCAAGGCCATAAGCGGTGGCCATGACCGGCGTGCCGTAGACGTAGGAAAAGTCGCTGTAATCGAAGCCGGCATCAGTTTTGGTCATGGCCCCGGCGCCGGGATCGCCGGCCTGCGCGGCGTTGTTCAGGCAGGCTTCGGTCAAAGGTGTCAGAGGCGTGAAGAATTTGACGGCGGCGCCCATGCCGCTTTGGCCCATACAGGGTACGGATACAACCACATTGTGGCCTTCAGCTTTGAGGGCCGTGTACAGCGCCTTGACATTGCTGGTCAGCCCGTCATCGTTGGTGAGCAGAATATTCAGGGCCGATGCCTGGCTGGACATCCCGGCCAGCAGAACAGAAAACAATAAGGGTGCACGCATGAGAGTTCCTTGGTCTTTAAAGGTTGAGAGAATAATCGGCAAAGACTAGCGTGGCACTATGACTATCCAATGACAGGAGGTAAATGTTATGAACACGCACGAGGGAATTATCGGGCAAAGTGCGGCTGAACTAACGGTGGTAAATTGGATCGATACTGAAGGCAGGCCGCGGGAGGCCTTGAAGCTCGGCGATTTTGTAGACCACTTCAGGGTGATCCATTGCTTTCAATCGTGGTGCCAAGGTTGTCATTTATCCGGTTTTCCGGCATTAAAAAAAAT
>JAGRHW010000073.1:6442-12280 GCA_020444765.1 Gammaproteobacteria bacterium
CTTTTGCCGGCGATGTGCGGATCGTGTTTGTCGCAAGAGCCTATCTTCAGGACGCAATCGCCGTGGAGCAAAAGTTAAATGCCTGATTGGCGCGAGACCCTGGAAAATTTGCCGGACGGTTATTCGACAGGCATTTATAAAGGAAATAAATATCAGATAAACAAGGAGTCCTTTGTAAACGGGCGGGTGCTCAAGCTGTTCGCCCGCCAACTGGGCGGTAGTGATTTTATCAGCCTGAACTACTACCGTGGCAAGGCGAAAAACTGGCTGAAACCCTGTGAAATGCCGGCGCAAAAAGTCGTTGCTTTTCTCACCGATGTAAGTTTAACAACGCAAGGAGTCGTAGACATGCTTGACTGGAACGATGTCATTCGCTTTGCCAATCACGGCAATCCCGCGCCGGACCGGACGGTGCGCAAAACCGAGACCGAATGGCGCGAGCTATTGACCGATGAGCAATATCATGTGACGCGGCAAAAAGGCACCGAGCGCGCCTTCAGTTCGAACATGTGCAGCCTGTTCGAGCCGGGTTTGTATTGCTGTGTCTGTTGCGATACCTTGTTGTTCGATTCCGGTGAAAAGTTTGAGTCGGGCACCGGTTGGCCTTCGTTTACCCAGCCGATAAAAGCCAATGCCGTCGCTTATCATCAGGACGGTTCGCACGGTATGTCGCGTATCGAAACCACCTGTAATACCTGTGAAGCGCATCTCGGCCATGTCTTTCCGGACGGCCCGCCGCCGAGCGGTTTGCGTTATTGCATGAACGCGGTGGCGCTGAAAAAACTGGAATCACGGGTCGAGAAGGCCACTTTCGGCGGCGGTTGTTTCTGGTGTACCGAGGCGTTGTTCCGTGAGCTCGATGGTGTGCTTTCGGTGGAAAGCGGCTACAGCGGCGGCGAAACGGACTATCCGGATTACCGTTCGGTTTGTAGCGGCGATACCGGTCATGCCGAGGTGATTCAGGTGTTGTTCGACCCGGATATCATCAGCTATCGTGATTTGCTGGACGTGCATATGACAAGCCATGATCCGACCACGCTGAATCAGCAGGGCGCGGATCAGGGCACGCAATACCGCAGTGTCATTTTTGTGCACGACGACCAACAGCGCGAAGTTGCTGAAGACTTGCTGGAATCCCTGCAGGACAGCTTCGATGATTCCATCGTCACCGAAATCGAGACCTTCGAGCGTTTTTACAAGGCGGAGGATTATCATCAGGATTACTACAATCAAAACCCTGGTGAAGGCTATTGCCAGATGGTGATCAACCCGAAGCTAAGCAGCTTTCGTGAAACCTATCGTGACAAACTTGCAAAATAAGCGCTCGATAAGAGACGTCTTAAACAGGCCGCCGGATCAAACTGAAATCCATAATGTTACCTGGGTCTGTTCAGGCCCGACAGGTTTGACCCGGATGTGAGGCAGTCACGAGCGCATCCATATCACCAGGATTCAATACAATGAAAACAGAAAAAATACGTATTAAAAACCGCAACAATGTCACCCTGAATGCGATGCTGGATTTGCCGGTCATCGGCAAACCGCTGGCCTATGCCATGTTCGCCCATTGTTTTACCTGCTCAGGCAATTTTCGTCCGGTCCGACAGATCAGCGAACAATTGGTCCAACTCGGTTTTGCAGTGTTGCGTTTCGATTTTACCGGCCTCGGGCAGAGCGAAGGCGAATTCGCCGACAGTCATTTTTCCGCCAATGTCGACGATCTCGAAGACGTGTTTCAATACCTGGCGGACAATCATCAGGCGCCGGAGCTGTTGATCGGGCATTCCCTCGGCGGGGCGGCGGCGATTGTCGGCGCTGCCCGGTTTGCGCCGGTCAAGGCGGTTGTGACCATCGGCACGCCGGCCACGGTGCAGCACACCACCAGACACTTTTCCCATCAGCTCGACGAAATCGATGAAAAAGGCGAGGTGATGGTGAATATCGGCGGCCGGCCGTTCACGATCAACAAAAATTTTGTCGAACAATTCGCCAAAACGGACCTGCCGCAGGTAGTGAGCTCGCTGAAAAAGCCGCTATTGATTCTGCACTCGCCGGTCGACCGCATTGTCGATATCGAAAACGCCCAGCAGTTGTTTCAGCAGGCGTTTCATCCCAAGAGTTTTATTTCGCTGGATCAGGCCGATCATCTGTTGAGTGAAGACGCCGACAGCCGCTATGTCGGTTCGGCCATCGCCGGCTGGGTGCAGCGTTACCTGCCGTTGCAAAAACCCGAACCGCTGGATACCAAAGGCGAGCAACTGGTGGCCCAACTCAAACCGGCTGAAGACGGTTTTACCACCACGCTGCAAACCAGTCTCCACACCTTTATTGCGGACGAACCGGCCAGCGTCGGCGGCGCCAATCTCGGCCCGACACCTTACGAACACCTGTCCGCCGGACTGGCCGCCTGCACGGCGATGACGTTGAAAATCTATGCCGAAAGCAAAAAGTGGGATTTGCAGGAAGTACTGGTCTATATCTCCCACAACAAACGGCATATCGACGATATGGGCAAAAAGACCTTTCTCGACGTGATCGAAAAAAAGCTGGAAATCGTCGGGAATCTGGACGAGGAGCAACGCCTGAAACTCAAGGAAATCGCCTCGAAATGTCCGGTGCATAAAACCCTGCTGGGGGAAGTGGTGATTGATACCGAGTTGTTATAACGAACTGCTTAAAATATCAAGTTTGTCCCTTGTTCATCCTAGAAGCTAACCCTACGAATCTGGTTTGCTGATTGCGGTGCTTGTTGAGTTGACAAAGACCTCTTTGGTTCCTATCTTAAGCGGCCTTATCGATTGCACCATGCAAGGGTCTATATTTACTTGCTGAGTTGGCGGTTGTCGATGGCGTTGGATAGATACGGCGTTCTGCACTGCTGGCTGGATAACCTATTTAATCTGTAGTAGACCAGGAATAATATTCATGCGAACTCAATGGAAAAAAGCGCTTACGCCGCTGACAGCCGCGGTGCTGGCGGTGGCTGTGGCCGGTTGTGCCACTCAGGAAACACACCGCGAAGTTACGCCACAGCAAACCGCCAGCGTCAACACGCAGTACCAGGGTGAAAAAAGCGTGCTGGTGGTAGGCAAGTTTCAGAATCGTTCCAATTATATGCAGGGTATTTTCTCGAGCGGCGACGATATGCTTGGCAATCAGGCCAAGACCATACTCAAAACCCACCTGCAGCAGACGAATCGCTTTGCCGTGGTCGATCGCGAAAACATGGATGAAATGCGCAGGGAAGCGGAATTCAATGCGCAAACGCAGGAGATTGTCGGCGCACGCTATGTGGTTGCGGGTGACGTCACCGAATTCGGCCGGAAAACCGTAGGGGACAGGCAGCTCTTCGGTATTCTCGGTTCTGGGAAAAAACAGCTTGCCTATGCGAAAGTCTCGCTGACGATCTCGGACACAAAAACATCCGCCATTGTTTACTCGACACAGGGTGCGGGTGAGTATGAACTTTCCAACCGTGAGGTGCTGGGCTTCGGTTCGACGGCGGCTTATGACGCGACGCTGAATGGCAAGGTGTTGAATTTTGCCATCATAGAGGCCGTCAACAACATCGTCGAGGACCTTGAAAGCGGCGCCTGGCAGATCGAGTAAGCGATGGAATCAGTCAAGACAGCGCTGTTGTTGTCCGTATTGCTGACGGCCGGCTGTGCCACCAATACAAGCCTGTATTATTGGGGCGATTATGAGGATATGCTTTATGACATGCATATCAACCCCGGTTCGGTAGACCCGTTCACTCAGATAGAGCGCTTAACCACGGATATTCCACAAGCCGAAAGTGAAGGAAAACCGATCGCCCCGGGCGTACACGCACATCTCGGCATGGCGTATGCCGCCAACGGCGATATGCCACAGGCCAGAAGTGCATTCCTGACGGAAAAGGCGTTGTTCCCCGAATCCGCCATCCTGATTGATGGTTTGATCAAGCGCTCAATGCCCGAGGGCGCGCAATGAAGATTATTCACACCCTTGCCGTCATTCTGTTTGCATCAACTCTCGCTGGCTGCGCGGTTCAAAGCTACGATTATTCGGCGCTGGAGCAAAGCAAGCCGCGTTCGATTCTGGTCATACCGCCTGTCAATGACTCCGTCGAAGTCAACGCGCCTTATGTGTTTCTCTCAACAATCAGCAAACCTTTGGCAGAGAAAGGCTATTACGTATTTCCGGTGGGTGTGATTGACGAGTTTCTGAAACAGAACGGTTTACCGACACCCGCGGAAATGCATACGGTACCACTGGAGAAATTCCGCGAGAACATCGGGGCCGATGCCGTGCTGTATGTGAACATTCTTGAGTGGGGGCAGAAGTTCCAGCTCCTCAGTTCCAATACGGTCGTCAGTGCCGAAGCCAGGCTGGTCGATGCCCGAAACGGAACCTTGCTTTGGGAAACCCACATCCAGGGCACGCAATCGTCCGACAGTAATGGTGGTGGGCTTGTAGCGGCGCTCATTGGCGCGGTAGCGCAGCAGGTAGCGGGCAGTCTGGCGGACTATACGAAGGCGCTGTCAGCAACGGCGAGCAGTCAGGCAATCAATGACACGCAGACCGGCCTTTTGCCTGGCCCTTATGCCCGGCAGGAATAATCTTCAGGCTCTGCCGGACGATTACTGAAAAAACCGGCCGGTCAACGGAGTGCGGGATTCCGGGTAATTGGGTCGGGAAAGCGAATTATCGGCAATCGCTATTCCTTAGGCAGGAAGCGCCACAAAGTAGCAGGCGTTGATACGCCAATCCCGAGGGTGCCTGACAGTTGAATGGGCCATCGGCATGGAGGTGTTGTTGTCATCGCCTCACGGTCTTGGAAGCAGGTGGCGCTCAATGCTGCCCGGCCTATGTCAGCGTGCTATGCTCGTTACACGATATTGCGAGGTTGGAGCGCGATGGCGCGACTGTGCTTTCTGATCCTGTTTGCAGTGGTGATTTGTCTGCCACTTGATGCGGCGCCTACGTGCCTTGTCGGGAAGGGTTGCATGCACTCAAATCATACACATGGCGCGGGGCTCTCTTTCTGTGAACAGGGCCGCGTGAATTGTTGCGCCAGTGGTGTGCAGGCGCTCGTACCAGCTGAATGGGCCCAGGAGAGGGTACCGCAACGCATGTTGTTCGTAGCTCTTCGAGCTTACTCTTTTTATCCTTCACCGACTTTCCCGCCGGATACAACACCCGATTGAGGCTGTTTGCCCGGCGCCGTCCTACCCGACACAGACAGTAGGCTGGTTCCGGATTGGTTCAATAAAACGCCTTTATCACGGGTTTGCAGGTGGCTGCGAGCCCTTGGCTATTATCCAACCAGGGGAAATTCATGTACATAAAACCAGACTGGCGCCGCCGGGTGATCACGGCCGGGGCGCTACTGATGATATTTACCATTGTATTGTTGCGTTTATCGACGGCGTCGGCCGACAAGAGGATTGTCGAAGGTGTCAAAGCGTTGCCGGTCATGCAACAGGCGGCAGGGCAGACGTTGTTCAAAGAAAATTGCGCCAGTTGCCACGGTGCGTTGGCAGATGGTGTGGATGGCGTCGGACCGCCGTTGATTCATCCTTACTACAAACCTGACCACCATGCTGATATCGCCTTCTATCGCGCCGCGTCGCAGGGCGTGCGCGCGCACCATTGGCCGTTTGGCGATATGCCCGCACAGCCGCAGATCGGCCGGGATGAAATGCAGAAAGTCATCGCCTATCTGCGGGACTTGCAGAGGCTTAACGGCATAGAGTAAGGGCACGCCGTGTGTGTCGGCCAACGGTGCCGGCATACACGGTTTCAGTGTGCGTGCAGCGGATTGCCTCGCGGCATGGCCTTATGGCGAGGCTTGGG
>JAGRHW010000740.1 GCA_020444765.1 Gammaproteobacteria bacterium
TGGGCGCCAAGCGGATCGCCACCGGCCACTATGTCCGGCGCGAGGCGCGCGACGATCAGCAGCACCTGCTCAAGGGCAGCGACCCGAATAAGGATCAGAGTTATTTTCTGTACGGACTCGACCAATCCCAATTGGCCAGCGCGCTGTTTCCCGTCGGTGACCTCCACAAGCAGGAGGTGCGGGATAGGGCCGCCCGTGCCGGTCTGGTCACCCATGCCAAAAAGGACAGCACCGGCATCTGCTTTATCGGCGAACGCCCGTTCCGGGAGTTTCTGAACCGTTTTCTGCCAGCCCAACCGGGGCCGATCCGAACCCCGGAGGGAGAACTGCTGGGCGAACATGCCGGTTTAATGTTTCACACCATCGGCCAGCGACAGGGACTCGGTATCGGTGGCCGGCGCGATGGCGACGGCGCACCTTGGTACGTCGCCAGCAAGGAGCCGGAAAACAACACCCTGATCGTGGTGCAGGGTCACGACCACCCCGCCCTGTTCCACCGGCGCTTACGCGCCTCGCAACTGCACTGGATTGCCGGACAAGCGCCCACCATCCCGTTGCACTGCCAGGCC
>JAGRHW010000741.1 GCA_020444765.1 Gammaproteobacteria bacterium
GGCAGCGCGAGGCGAAGGCGCAGCCACGCACCTCCTCGGTCAGCCCCGGCACCATGCCTTCGATGGGCAACAGCTTGCTCGCCTTGCGCCCCAACACCGGCACGGATTTGAGCAGCCCTTCCGTGTAGGGATGGAGCGGATTCTTGAAGACGGTGCGCTTGGGCGCGTACTCCACCACCTTGCCCAGGTACATGACCGCCACGTAATCGGCCATCTGCGAGACCACGCCCAAGTTGTGGGTGATCATCATGATGGACGAGTGGAATTCCTCCTGGAGCGCCAGCATCAGGTCCAAAATCTGGGCCTGCACCGTCACGTCCAGCGCGGTGGTCGGCTCGTCGGCGATGAGGATGGCCGGGTTGCAGGAGAGCGCCATGGCGATCATGGCGCGCTGGCGCATGCCGCCGCTCAACTGGTGGGGATACTCGCTGAGCCGCTGCTTGGGTGCGGCAATGCGCACCCGGTCCAGCATCTCTTCGGCGCGGGCCAGGGCCTCGGTTTCGCCCACGTTCTGGTGCAGCTTGACCGTCTCGGCAATCTGGTTGCCGATGGTGCGCAGCGGGTTGAG
>JAGRHW010000742.1 GCA_020444765.1 Gammaproteobacteria bacterium
CCACACAATTTATCCTAACGGCATCTCGACGTCCTTGCCCGAGGATGTGCAGCAGGAGTATGTCCGCTCGATCCGGGGGTTGGAGCAGGCGGTGATCCTGCAACCGGGCTATGCCATCGAATACGACTATATCGACCCCCGCGCGTTGGGGCCTGACCTCGCCTTGCGTCAGGTACCGGGTCTCTATCTCGCGGGGCAGATCAATGGCACCACCGGTTATGAAGAAGCCGCCGCGCAGGGCCTGGTGGCGGGGTTGAATGCCGCGCGCGCCATTCAGGGACGCGGACCAGTCTTGCTGACCCGGGCCAACAGTTATATCGGCGTGATGATCGACGACCTGACCACAAAGGGCGTGTCAGAGCCGTATCGGATGTTCACATCGCGGGCCGAATACCGTCTGTCGCTGCGCGCCGACAACGCCGATCAACGACTGACACCGCTGGCGATCGAGATCGGATGCGCGGGCGAGGGGCGCCAGACATCCTTCGCCGACAAGATAGGTCGGCTGGAGAATGCGCGCGCAGCACTGGCGGCGCACAGTTTTTCGCCCCGCCAACTGGCCGGAGCC
>JAGRHW010000743.1 GCA_020444765.1 Gammaproteobacteria bacterium
CTTCAAAGTGGGTGTATAAAAAGCTTTCCTTATGATGGGCAAGGCACCACTGTGCCATGATAGAGCCGCCACGTGAGACGATACCCGTCAAGCGCCCAGCAGTGAGCGGTACATAACGTAATAGTACACCGGCGTGAATAGTAAAGTAATCGACGCCTTGTTCAGCTTGCTCGATAAGCGTATCGCGGAATATCTCCCAAGTGAGATCTTCTACGACGCCATCAACTTTTTCTAGCGCTTGATAAATCGGCACGGTACCGATTGGTACTGGCGAGTTACGAATCAACCATTCACGGGTTTCATGGATATGGTTGCCCGTTGATAAATCCATGATGGTATCTGCGCCCCAGCGTGTTGCCCACGTCATTTTTGAGACTTCTTCATCGATAGAAGAACCAAGCGCTGAGTTACCAATATTGGCATTGATTTTCACTAAAAAATTGCGTCCGATAATCATCGGCTCTGATTCTGGGTGATTGATGTTATTTGGAATAATTGCGCGTCCAGCAGCCACTTCATCACGCACAAATTCAGGAGTGATAATTTTCGGCGTATTGGCACCAAAGCT
>JAGRHW010000744.1 GCA_020444765.1 Gammaproteobacteria bacterium
GGCGAGTTCGATGCTTCCGTTGGTCACGGCCATTGTCGAGGCTTCCCTCAGTCGTGCGCGACGCGCGCGGCGCGCCGCTTCTGGATCAGGTAGATGGCACCCAGGCTGACGCCGATGATCACGAAGGAGATGATCGTGGTGACCGTGCCGAGGGCGTAGAGCGACGGCGAGGTCACGTTCAGCGTCATCGACCAGATCTCGAGCGGCAGGGTGTTGAGCGAGCCGGCGGTCTGGAGCGTGCGGGCGAACTCGTCATAGGAGAGCGTGAAGCCGAACAGGCCGACCGCGATCAGGCCGGGCGCGAGGATCGGGATCACGACCATGCGGATCGTCTGCATCGGCGTGGCGCCGAGGTCGCGCGCCGCCTCCTCCCAGGCGCTGTTGAAGCGCGACATCACCGCGAACATCACCAGGACGCCGAACGGCAGGGTCCAGGACAGCTGGGCGCCGAGCGCCGTGGTGTACCAGGACGGCTGGATGCCGAGATAGTTGGCAAGCAGGCCGACGCCGATGCCGAGCACCAGGCCCGGCGCCACCAGGCTGCCGATCATCAGGTAGAACACCACC
>JAGRHW010000745.1 GCA_020444765.1 Gammaproteobacteria bacterium
CCCATGATGTCACGCGCAATGCGGTCAAGGCGGTCTTCGAGCGTCTGCGGGTCGACGCCCGGGATATCCGCATCGCTGTCGATCGCCTCGAGCTGTTCGTACCAGCGGAACACGCGCGAGCGAACGCGCCAGCGCTACACCGGCGGCAGGAAGCGTGCGAGCGGAATCATCAGCGTCAGCAGTGGCAGCAGCAGCACCGCGATGCGGTCGATCAGGGTCGCGGCCCAGAACGGCAGATAGCGCTGCAGGAACGGTGGGCCGTGCTTGTAAAAACGCTTGGCCGACGGATGCAGCGGATAAACGAGGAACTCGGCGGTCGGAAAGGCGCCGCGTCGCGCAAACCAGTTGGGTTCGCCATGCACCTCCGCCGCCGCCTGCATCAACAGGTCCACCAGGGCCGCGTGGGTGTGATCCGAGACCACCAGATTCGCGGTCGGGGCGATCAGGCGCACATCCTGGGGCGGCAGGTCGCGATGCAGATCGATGACGCCTTCCGGCAAGGTCAAAGCGGAAAGATATTGATGCAGCCGGGTGTACGCCTCGGCGCGACGCAGATCCATGAG
>JAGRHW010000746.1 GCA_020444765.1 Gammaproteobacteria bacterium
CAGCGGCGTGTTCGGACCAACATTGCGGTCGAAGATTTCGCCATAATTCCCCACGCCCTTGACGATGTGAACGACCCATTCCTCATCGAGGCCGATGCCCGTGCCGAAGCCCGCTGCCGAGCCGTCCTCGTTCTTGACGCCGAGCACGCGCTTGATCTCGGGATTGGTCGATCCCTTCATCTCTTCGACGTTGGCAGAGGTGATGCCGAGTTCCTCGGCGTCCAGCAGCGCGAAGTAGGTCCACTTCACCACGTTGAACCAGTTGTCGTCGCCTTGGCGGACCACGGGACCCAGCGGTTCCTTGGAGATGATTTCCGGCAGCACCACATGGTCATCCGGGTTCTTGAGCGCGAGACGTTCGGCATAGAGGCCGGACTGGTCGGTGGTGAAGATATCGCAGCGGCCTTCGTCGTAGGCCTGACGTACCTGGTTCGAGTCCTCGATGGCCACGACCTGATACTTCATGTTGTTGGCCTTGAAGTAATCTGCGAGGTTCAACTCGGTCGTCGTGCCGGTGTTGGTGCAGACGGTCGCGCCGTCGAGTTGCTTGGCCGAGGTG
>JAGRHW010000747.1 GCA_020444765.1 Gammaproteobacteria bacterium
GCCCGTACAACTCCATCAACGAGTTCTGGAGAGGCGTGGCGGTCAGGAGCAGCTTGTGGGCCGGGCCGATGGAATCAGCGATACGCCGAGCCATCTTGCTCTGGGGTTTGAACACGTTGCGCAGTCGATGAGCTTCGTCGATCCCCACCAAGTCCCACGGGACATTCTGGATGCTCTGCGCCTTCGCTGAGGCGAAGTGGTCCGAACAAATGATGATCTTGTCGTCTTGCAGGAACGGGTTGCCCTCTCCCGTCTTCCGCATCCGGTTGAACAGGACCGAATCCATCACGACGGACGGCAGGAAGAACTTCTCGTCGAGTTCCTGTTGCCACTGTTTTCTCAGGGTGGCAGGAACGATGAGCAGGATGCGACGTTTGCGTTCCGCCCATCGCTGCGACAGGACGATTCCGGCTTCGATGGTTTTGCCGAGTCCGACTTCGTCGGCGAGAATGGCACCTTTGGAAAGTGGCGAGCGAAGGGCGAACAAGGCAGCATCGACCTGATGCGGGTTCAGATCGACCCGTGCGTTCGAAATCGAACGTGTCAGGTTC
>JAGRHW010000748.1 GCA_020444765.1 Gammaproteobacteria bacterium
ATGCGTGTTGTCGTTGTATTTAATGCTTTTTACTGGATTTCTGCCTGCGCAGGAATGACGGAGTGGGTGTGATATTCGTAGGATACGATAATAGCGCAGCGTTACCTGCAATTTAAGATTCCCGGATGCCGTTTTACTTTATCCGGGCTACAGTTTTAGCCATTGCTTGCATGTGAATATTGGTAGGGTGTGCAAAAGCGTAGCGTTGCGCACCGTTTCAGCGGGATGTTGCTGGATTCCCGCCTGCACGGGAATGACGGGTTGGATTAACTTTGCCCCTTCTAGGCCAGCAGTTCGCCGGCCAGAAAAGCGCGGGCCGGGGCGCTCTCGGGCTGTTTGAAAAACGTTGCCGCGGGGGTGTGTTCCAGCAACTGGCCGCGATGCAGGAACACGATATCGTCCGCCAGCCGGCGGGCCTGGGCCAGATCGTGGGTGGTCATGATGATTTTCGTGCCGGCTGCCCGGATAATACCCAGCGCACGTTCAATGATACGCACGGCAGCCGGGTCCAGACTGGCGGTGGGTTCATCCAGAAACAGCACTTGCGGCC
>JAGRHW010000749.1 GCA_020444765.1 Gammaproteobacteria bacterium
TCCGCCATCCGCGGATCTCCGCGAGGGGTCCACCGACGGCGTCGATGACAGGAATCCCGCGTCGTCCCCTGTCTGCTGCCAGCATCGCGGGATGGCAGGACTTCCACCGATGCTGCCCCGTGATCCCACCGAGGAGCACCGGGCAGCCACTCCTCTGGAGCTCTTCTTCGACCTCGTGTTCGTGATCGCCGTGAGCCAGGCCGCGGCACAGCTACACCACGCACTTTCCGAAGGACACGTCCTCGACGGCATCACGTCGTACGCGATGGTGTTCTTCGCCGTGTGGTGGGCGTGGATGAACTTCACCTGGTTCGCAACCTCGTTCGACACCGACGACTGGCTCTTCCGGGTGCTCACGATCGTGCAGATGGCGGGAGTGCTCGTCGTGGCAGCCGGGATCGAGTCCGCGTTCGTCGACGAGGATCTCACCGTCGTGGTCGGCGGCTACGTGCTCATGCGAGTCGTGATGGTTGCCCAGTGGTGGCGTGCCTCGCTCCAATCGCCGGAGCATCGACGGACCACGCGGACCTACGCAGCCGGTATCGGCGCA
>JAGRHW010000074.1 GCA_020444765.1 Gammaproteobacteria bacterium
TGGATGTGCGCGCTTCCCACCGTTCCATGCCGATTGCCGCATCAATCTGGTATCCGGCCGGGACGTCTATCTATCAAGCGCCCGTCGGCAAAAATGCCATCTGGCAAGGCACGAAGGCTTATATCGGAGCGGCCATCAAAGCGGGTAAATATCCTCTGGTTTTACTCTCGCACGGGTCGGGCGGGAATATGGACGGGATAGGTTGGCTGTCATCGGCGCTGGCTTTGCGCGGGGCAATGGTTTTGGCGGTCAATCATCCGGGCACCACATCGGGGGATTCATCCCCGCGCCGGACCATGTATCTGGGGCAACGTGCGGCGGATTTGCACGCCGCGCTTGATCAGGTTCTGGCCAATCCCGATTTCGCCCCTTATATCGATACCGACAGAATTTCCGCCATCGGGTTTTCGCTTGGCGGGACCAGCGTCCTGAACCTTGCGGGGCTGCAATTTGATCGCGATGCCTATGCGGCCTATTGCGACAAATTTGCTGATCAGGCGCAGGATTGTGTGTTTGGCAAACGCGGCGGCGTTGATTTCCACCATCTGCCCGAGGATTTCGAAGCGACTGGCACCGACCCGCGGATCAGCCAGATTGTGGCCATTGAGCCGGGCATGACCTATGCGGTGAATGAAAACAGCCTCAAGGCCGCAACTGATCCGGTCTTGCTGGTTCGGCTGGGCCGTGAAAATGGCTGGCTTGCCGCGGATTTCGGTGAAACCGGCAGCAATCTCCTGGACAGAATGGCCGATGCACGTGCCGTGACCTTCGCGCCAGCCTATCACCTGACCTTTTTGGGAGAATGTGTACCCGGCGCGGCCGAGCTTCTGAAACAAATGGAAGACGATCCGATCTGCTCGGACCCGGCAGGAACGGATCGTGGCGATATTCATCGTCAGATTGTTGATGCCATTTCCGGCTTCCTGAATTTGGACGGTGCTTCAAACGACAAATAGAGAGCCAAGCGGGGTGAACAAGGGTTAGGCCAGCCCTAGACCCCGCTGGCCGATATCACACTGAGCATAGACCGTCCCTTCCTTTGCCCGATTAGCGGTGTTGGAACCGGGACGGTCATTTTTATCAGCCGTGTCGTTGCGCCTTAAGGTCGACTCGTTATTAATGCACCTGATGGCCGTGATCGACAAACCGCAGCGGAAGCCATCTGCGTATCGCCAGCAGGGCGAGAAAAATCAGTGATAGCGCATTCAGCCAGAGCAGGTCGCTATGGCTGTGCTGCAATTGCGCGGGGATATCGATAGCAAAACGATAAACAATAGCGTTGACGATCAGGCCGGCGCAGAGCGCGCTGCTGATAACCGCGAGCAAATACAGCCACATGGTGCGCGTGCCCATCTCCTGACGAATAATGCCAAGGGTGGAGATATTGGTAGCCGGGCCGGTCAGTAGCAAGACCAGCGCCACGCCGGGTGAGACGCCGGCGAGCATCAGTCCGGCGGCGACCGGGGTCGAGGCCGTGGCGCAGATATACATCGGGATACCGGCGAGCACCATCACCAGCATGGCGGCGAAGCCCTGACCCCATTGAGCGAGGAAGTCCGCCGGCAGGAATGTTTGCACGGCTGCGGCGAACAGCATCCCCACGGCCAGCCAGAGAATGATGTCGTCATACAGCTTGGTGAAGGCGTAGTGAACTCCGCTTACGGCGCGGGCGGGTAAGCCGGGTTGTCCGGGCTGTTTTGCACTGGCGTCGCAACAACTGCTGGTACTGCAGCAGCTTGACGGTGTTGAATCGATAAACGGCGGCGTGGCCGGCGTTTTTTCGGTACGGTCAAACTTGGCGACCAGTAGCCCTGCGGTGATCGCGGAAAACACGGCGGTAACCGGACGGACGAAGGCCATAAACGGGCCCATCATCGCCCAGGTAATGGCCACGGAGTCCACCCCGGTTTCAGGCGTGGAAACCAGGAACGAGGCGGTCGCGGGTTTGGAGGCGCCGGCCTTGCGCAAACCGAGCGCGGCGGGAATCACCCCGCAGGAACACAAGGGCAGGGGCGCGCCGAGCAAGGCCGCTTTCAAAATCGCCGGGAAATCGTCTTTGCTCAGATGGCGTTCAAGAAAACTGCTGGGCAGCAGGCCCTTGATCAGGCCACCGAGGAACAGGCCCATTACCAGCCAGGGCGCGGCTTCCAGCGACAGGGCCAGGAGATGCTGAAAATAGATGCTCATAAGTCAGGCAGATGATCGTGCGGTTCACTGGCAAGCGGATTGCCGCTCAGGTTTTCCAGAATAGTGCAGTGGCTGGCGGAGGTCGGGTCACCGCTTGAGCGGGCCGGCAGAGGTAGCCAGTATTCTTTCTCGTAAAACCTCAGGGTATCCACCGAAACACTCGGGATTTTTGCCGGTTTACCGATACTCATGGCAATGTCCTCTTTGCAATGGGATAACTATACACCCAGGAGTAAACTCCACAGTCAAGTATTTTGTCTATGCCTGGATTAACAATATTTCGCTTTTGCCGTTTCCGGAAAGAAGTGTTCGTTTCAAGTTTGTCCCGGGTAGAAATTGTTTTGTAAGGAATAAACCATGTTGAAGAACGTGTTACTGATTGTGCTGATGTCGATAGGTATCGCCGGTGCCGGGCTCGCACAGACGCTGGATGCTCAGACATTTCAGGATCAGTGGGATCAGCCGGCGGCTTTAAACACAGAGGTGGAATGGCTGATTTTTTCTCACCATAAAGACGGCGCCGCGTGGGTCAAGGAAAGTCTCGACGCTCTGAATATCAAGGATTTGCAAGCCAGGCACTGGCTGTATGTGGCAGATATCTCACAAATGCCCGGCTTTGTGACCCGCTTGTTCGCCTTGCCGAAAATGAAGGATTATGCCTTCCCGATAGCGCTGGTGCGGGATGAAGCACTGATCGGAAACTGGCCGAGGGACGACGAGACCGTATCGGTTTATCGCCTCGCGGATTTGCAGATTGAAGAGGTCAGCAATTTCTCCAGTCAGGAAGAATTGCAGCGGTTTCTGGCGGGCATGACTGAATAAGCATAAATACTTGTTGTTGCCTTAGCTCTGTCAGGGCGTATCCAGAAACTCGTGCAAACTGGTTTCACTGCCACCGCCGCGTCTGCTGTTTCCGGCCGCAACGTGTATTCCATCTGCCAGCACCGCTGCGCCGCCACTGTGACGGCCGGTAATCAGGGCTTGCAGTGTACGCCACTTGCCGGTGTAGGGATTAAAGGCTTCCACCTGATTATGAGCTTGAGTGGATTGCGTGGATTCGCCGCCGATGACGATCGCTTCCTTGCCGAACGCGACGGCCATGGTACCGGCCCGCTGGGTGGGGATATTCTGAAAATCTGAGCGCCAGGCGCCGGTGCTGAAGTCGTAAACATCCACTTTGGCAAGAGTGCCGGCGAATACATCGGGCTGGCTGGAAACCCGGCCTCCGGCTACTACCAGTCTGTCACCGATTAAAACAGCGTTGAAATGGTCTCTAGCGTGTGGCGCATCGGGCAGCTGCCGCCAGGTGTTGCTGGCCGGGTCGTATTCGTCAAACCAGTTGACCGCACCGCCGGAATGACCTTTGGTATTGCCGCCGACAAGATAGATTTTTCCGTTTCTGATAACCGTGCCGGTCGAACCCCGTCGCCGTTGTTCGGGGATCAGCGGGCCGACTGACCAGCTGTTGGACTGCGTATTGTAAATATAGATATTCGGAATATTTTCTTCCTTGGGATAGCAGCATCCCATCGCGCCAATCACGTAGATAGTGTTGCCAATAGCGACGGGCTGGAAGTGGTGCATTTCGCGGGGTGGGGTGGCCAGTCGTTGCCATTTGCCGGAACCGGGATCAAACTGATTGACCGCCCGTGTGTCACGACCTCCCATCAAATACATTTTGTTATTGACGGCCACGGCACCTGCCTCATGGCGGGCATCGGGCTGAGTGCCGTTTTTACCCAGCAGCTGAATCCAGGGCTGATTGGCACTGATTTGCGTGATGGCATCCGGTATCCGCACGCTTACCTTCAGCGTATCTTCACTGGTCAGGGCGCCGTCATAGGCTTGTAGTTCAAGCACGTAGTCGCCCGCGGCGGAAAAGTCTGCGGTAGTTCGCGGATTATTGCTGTCCGAAAAACTGACAGTACCCGGCCCGCTGCGTTTACTCCAGCTGATTGACAGCGATGCGTTCGGTAAGCCGTCATCGGTGACGGTGCCATTCAGGGCAAGCGTGGTCCCGAGGTCGACTTGCGTATCCGCGCCGGCAAGAACCGATGGCGCCAGATTTTCCGTGGCAGCGTCGAGCGGAATCACTTCTATGGCGTTGATTGTCGGGTTTTCAGTCTGATGGGTAAAGGCTATATCCAGGGTTGCATCGGCCTGCACGGTTACCGAATACATCAGGGCTTTGTTACTGCCCGCAGCGGCAAATATATCAACGGTATTGAGTGCAGCACCTTCGACATTTACCGAGAAAACGCGGTTTCCTAAACCGAATGCTTCGGACCAGGTTTCGGCGAAATACAGATTAACCTGATACAAGCCTGCTGATAAAGGAATAGCCCATGCCATCTCGGCACCGTTTGCCGGGTCCCATCGGGATGTATGAAACAGGGCTTCAGGAACTGACGAGTCCAGACCGCTGAGGTCTACGTCTACCACCTTCTGGTATAACTTGCCGGTATTCACGTAGTTGAGGGCATCGGCATCCGACAGCCATTGAATACCGTCTTGATTAAGCGTCGGTCCACCCGCGTTGATTCTTATCGCTTGCTGTTTACCGGATGTATCTTCTTGCACGCTGATCTGAATTGTATCGGTAGCGTTCAGTTCTCCGTCGGAAACGTCGAGTTGTAATACGTAGGTGCCGGGAATGTCCGCGGTCGCCCGGGAGTTTGGTTGATCGGCAGCGGTGAAGGAAATAACACCAGGGCCTGATAACTGACGCCAGCTGAAATCAAGTTGCCCATTGGGCAGGCCGTCATCCGAGACCGTTGCCTGGAGAGAGAATTCCTCGTCCTGGGTAACGCTTAAATCACTACCTGCATCGACTACCGGAGCTGTATTGTCCGTCGGCGAGGTAATGTATAAATCCAGTGCATCCGTACTTTCATACTCTCCATCTGATGCCGTGATGCCCAGAAGATAAGCACCCGGCTCGGAGACCGAAACCAGCGGATTTACAATAGATGCATCGCTGAACGAAACAGAGCCCGGCCCCAGCAGTTTGTTCCAGGAAACCGTCAGCGTGCCATCGGGCAATCCATCGTCGCTGACGCTGGCATTGAGCTGTATACCGGCGGTCTGGCTGGTATTGATTTCTTCGCCGGCAAGTACCAACGGAGGCTGATTACTCGGGCTCGCGCTGCTGGAAAGAATTTCTATACCTTTTAATGAAGGGTTCTGCGTGATATGTGTGAACAGGATGTCGAGGCTGTTGTCGCTGGTGACATGGAAGGTATACGCCAGCGCTTTATAGCTGCCTGATTCTTTATAGACATCGATAGCCGGAGATTGGATACCCTCGACATTAACCGAGAACACGCGCTTGCCTTCGGTAAAAGCGCCGTCCCAGATTTCGGCGAAGTACAGCCGGACTTCGTAGACTCCCGGTTCAACGGGAATCTGCCAGTGCATCTCCGGCGCGGCGGCGCCGTCCCAGCGCTCGGTCTGAAAAAGCGCTTCCGGAACCTGATACTCAAGTCCGCTGGTATCGATATCGACCTTGTTGGAATAAATCGAGCCGCTATTCAGCGTCGCGTTTGCAATGGTGTCGGCGAGCCAATCACCGTTTGGATCATTGATAGTGGGGCCGCCGACGTTGATGCGGATCAGGCTGGTTTCGCTTGTCGTGGAGCCATTAACCACGACCTGAGTTTGTTTCGAACTGATCAGCTCCCCGTCGGAGGCCGAGACTTTCAACTGATACGTGCCGGGCTTGGAAAATACAACGGCAGTTTCAGGACTGTTCACGGCATCGAAAGACACTGTTCCGGGACCAGAAATCTGCTCCCAGGCCAGGTTCAGTGTTCCATCCGGTAAACCATCATCACTCACTGCGGCTGAGAGACTGAAAGGCGTATCAATGGTGGTGGTAAAGCTGCTGTCCAGGGTAATAAGCGGAGGATTGTTGCCGACCGTTGTGGCAGGGATTATCTCTATGCCTTTTACGCCCGGGTTTTGCACGATGTGCTGAAACTCTATGTCCAGTGTGGCATCCGACGTGACACGTGTTTCGATCATGGTGGCGGTTTCTTTTCCGGCCAGTGCGTATACGTCAATGTCGTCCAGCTGCATTCCTTCGATGGCAACGGAAAACAGTCGTGCGCCTTCCTTGTAAGCGCCGGGCCAGATTTCGGCAAAATAAACACGAACGTCGTAATCGCCGGGAACGACCGGGAACTGCCAGTGCATCTCAGGTAATGATGCTTCATCCCATCTTTCACTGTTGAAGAGAGCCGCCGGTACCGCTTGTGACAGGTGTTCGGTGTTGATCTCGACATCCCGTTGATAGACCTTACCGGTGTTGACGTATTGTGCGGCCTGGGCGTCCGACAGCCAGTCGCCGGTCGGGTCGGTCAGTGCAGGGCCGCCGACATTGATACGGTAAGCGGTTGCCGCAGATGAGGCTTCCTGCACGACAATGTTGATGCTGTCTGAGCCTGTCAGTGCGCCATCACTGGCGGTCAGCTTGAGCTGATAACTTCCCGGCTGTGAAAACTCCACCTGCGAGGAGAGCGATGCCGCGTTGGAGAAACTGACGGACCCGGGGCCGCTTGTTTTAGACCAGCTTGTGCTCAAAGAATTGGCCGGTAGGCCGTCGTCCTGTACGGCGCCGTTCAGCGTCAGTTTGTCTCCGGACCCAAGGCTCTGGTCCGGGCCGGCATCGACCTGCGGGGCCTGGTTTGCACCCGGATCATCTTCCAGCATGGTTTGTATTTCAATAAGATCCCAGGTGCCGGGAAAGGGCGAACCACCGACAGAGGTTGCCAGGATGCCGACGGCCAGCTTTGTCGGGCTGTTCAACCACGTTTGGGGAAATGCCATGCTGTTTGGAAAGGCCTTCATGGGGCCGGGTATGCCTTGATGACTTATCTGGTACTTGGCTTGTACTAAAGCAGAGGTCGGATTGACTTCCAGATACAGGTCGACAGCATCGGCGCCAAAGATATCGTCGGCCTGGTTCTGATCGCTTATATTGTTACCGTTGAGTTCCTTAAGGAGCTGGAGTCCGCCGTCCGCAGGCGTGCCGTTGATGACCAGCTTCAGGTAGTTGTCCTGATCGCCGGTACCGATAAAGATACCCATGGACTGGTTTTTGCCCGGTTCCAGCCCGGCAAATGGAGCAAGTATGCGTGAGTGAACGGTAAATACCGGACTTTGCGACGAGACGTTGATGCCGAACTGGAACGCATATTCCTGTGTGTTTTTGGACTTATACGCATCACCGGCAGCGATGTTATCGATGGTCAGAACCCCGGCCGCGCCGCCTGCGGTAATTTGATATTGGTCGAACAGGGCGTTGTAATCTTGTGATCCGTTGGTCATCAACCCGGTGAAACCGAGATTGAGTATACCGCCCGGCGGGCCGTCATCGTTTTCCCAGTCGTAGCGCAACGGAATCGAGGTCGTGGCGCCATTGTCAGGGTCAAGTGCAAAGGGGTCCTCAGCATCCTCAATCCCGTCGTTGTCATCGTCGGTATCGAGCAGATCGGAGCTGAAATCGCCGTCGAAGTCGGCAGGAAAGTCAGCCGCCGAGCATGGGTCTGTTTCGTTCAACAATTCATCGTTATTGCTGAAGCCGTCATTATCTTGGTCGCTGGTGCCGGCACTGGGGTCACATTGCTGTACCGGCCGGTCTTCGTAATCCGCCGGTTCAAATACAATGATATTCCCGGTTGCCAGATCGGCGACCCAGATTGTGCCGGGAAACATCTCGTCATCCCCCAGGGCAATAACATCCAGCGGCCTTACGCCTACATTGGAAAAAAGAGTGTCATGGCTGCTTACCGCGCTCCCATCCTGATTCAGTTGAATACGGAAGATGGTGTTATCCCAGGCGGCAGCTAGCAGATTGCCAGTCAGCTGACCATCAAAGTTACTTGCGGTATATTCATCAAGCCCGTTAGTGGAAGGGGCGAACGACAGCAGGGCTGTGCTTTTTGATGTTCCAACCTGATAATCACATTCGACAGGGTTGGCTTGTTGTACCGGGCTTTGCGGGTTGCCGGCATTGAAGGTATTGCTGACGTTGCCGCGCGTCGGGTTGGCATGTCCGGCATAATAGCCACGATGGGTGATGTGATGCAGGTTGTCGTGTCTGGTATTACCGGGTTCGTTCAGCGCGTTGCTGCATACACCTTCGGGACCTGCTTGCTTCGGTATATCGCCCCAGCCGGCGTTGGGGCCATTGTCAATGCTGTACATCCTGCCGGCTTGGGTGATAACGATATCATACGGATTGCGAAAACCGGGGGCGTAGACGGTGACCGGGCCATTCGGAATCAGTTTGGCCTGGTTTTTACCCTGATTACCGCCAAACGGATCATTGAAATCGATGCTGCCGGGACGGTCCTCATCATCCAGTGTGGGCAGGTCATAGGTGTTATTGCCGATTGCCGGAAGATCCACTTCCAGAATCGCAGCGCTCAGAGCAAATTCGGGCAATAGGGCAAAGTTGTTTGAAACAGCGCCGGCATTGGTATTGCCGCCCATGGCCAGATACAGTTTCTTGCCGTCCTGGCTCAAGGCCATGCCATTACCATGATGGTTTTCTTCCGAGCGCGGCAGGCCTCTGACCAGATCTGTCCTGACCCATTGTCCGTTATTCCGGTCAAGCCGTGACAGCATCGTAGAGTTGGTGTCAAGGTTGGTATCCGTATGCTGGGTTCCGCCGCCGAATCTGGGGTCGCTGGAGAGAACATATATGACCGGTTTAGCACTGCTACCCGTTACCAGGATACCGGTTACCAGGCGGTTTTTGATGGCGGAATTGACAGAGCCATCGTCGTCATGGTTTACGATATTTCGGATCTGAGTCAGTGTTTCTGTTGCAACAACCTGGTAATTGTTTGAGCCCGAACGTTGCAGGGTATAAATGTTGATGACGCCCATCATGTCCGCAACATAAAGCCTGCCGTCCGGGCCGAACTGCAAGGATGTTGCCTGCTCGGAGCGGCTGCCGGAAAGCGTACTCTTGAAGAAACTGATGCTTGGTGTGGCTCTGCTCTGTAGCTGATCCAGGGTTGTGTTTTGCGTCAGCTGTGCGGTCATTTTGACGATGCTGATTCCCTGTTCTCCGCTGTGCGAAATGTACAGAAATCCTTCAATCAGAGGGGTAGTCAGCTCCTCAGAGGGAATCGTCAGGTAGATATTTATTTCTCTGCTTTCCCCGGGGTAGAGAAGCAGTGAGTCGTCGACATCCACGCTGAAAAACCTGGAATCCCGTTCATCCAGATAAACCGAGTGAATTTCCAGCGGACCGGCTTCCATGCTGCCGTTGTGTGTCAATATGACGGAGCGCAGGATAGTCATGCCGACTATTGCATTGCCAAAATCAATATTGTCCGAGCTAAGTGCCAAAGTTGGAATGTTTGAGTGTGTGGTGTCGGCCGTTGCGACCTTATTGATAAACGCAGTGGCATAGAGCATCAAGAAAAAAATCAGCGCGATACTTGGCAGGCTCCATTGACGCAGGAGAGCAAAAATTCTCGATAGCCTCGAGCGGGGCTGGTTCGATAGAGCCGATGACGGGTTATCGTACATTGCAATCTCCCAAACCGGAGATGGTCGATGGGGAGACATGCTCTATTCAGGAGAAAAATCAGGCAATCAACAGCGCTTTAAAATGTTTGACAGTTCAATAAGCAAGGTCCGGATTCGTCGAATGCGTAGCAAAAATTTATACGCAGCACCTGCGATACAAGAAAGGAAGGCAGGACGGACGTTGCCGCGGAGCCTAAGCAGGTTATGGTTAAACTGTGATCGGATTTTCAGTTCCGGCGTTACTGACCTTGGTGTGATTTATCATCTATCCGGCTTTGACACTGTCGGATTTTATCGGGAGTTGAATGGCATCAATGGATTGGCTGGTTCGGCCCTGTGAACAGTCATGTATGCGTGATGCATTGGTTAAAGGAGATCAAGTCGGGGCCGCTATTCAGAGGGTATTCTGTATAAAACCTATTCCCCTGGAAGAGTGATAAAATGATAAAAAAGCCATATCTCGCCGCTGGTCTTCTGCTTCTCCCGTTATGCAATACCGCGATCGCCGAAAATGAGCCCTACCTGGAAAGCGATGGGGAAGTCATTATTGAGGTAGAGAATACTCAGGCGGGTGAAGGTTGGTCGCTGGAAACAGCGTTGCCTGAATACTCCGGCAACGGATACTATCTGTGGGTCGGACCTGATTACACAGGAGAGAGCAAGGCAGGTCTTGGAGATACAATACAATATCCTTTTCGGATTTCCAATCCGGGGAATTACGAGTTTCGTTTGAGAAGCTATATCGCCGAAGGGGAAAGCAATACGGAATCCAATGACGTATGGGTTCGTTTCCCGACTGGTTCCAATGTTGCTGATGAGCAGCCCCTGGACGGCTGGACCAAGGTTTATATGAGTCAACTAGGCAAATGGTCCTGGTCTACAAAAGCGGTTGATCATGTAGGCGCTGTGGTGCGTCAGTACTTCCCGGCCGGTGATCATGTTATCGAAGTATCCGGTCGCTCCAAGGGTTTCGCGATTGACAAGCTCGCGCTTTATAAATACGAGGACATCAGTTTTTCCGACAGACATTTCACTGAATCCGGGGAGTCTGCCGGTGGTGGCGACGGGCAAGACAACCCCGATACTCCTGTCCCTCCGGTTGTGATAAGCGAACATGAGCTGGAGTCCGGCATTTGCACAGACAATTCGATTTCTCTGGCCCCGGTCGATGCCGTCAGCGTAAGCTCAGAGGCCATGATCAATGACGGATATCTGGAGTTTTCCGGTACAGGTGATTCCGCGCTGCTGAAGTTTGATCTTACGGATATCCCCGTTTCCAGAACGGCTGCCACCTTGCAGTTTTTCCCGGAGGCCGACCAGGCTGGTCTGGTCACGCTGGTTTATGCCGCTGATCATTCCGACTGGGACAATACAAGCCTGGTCGAAGATTTACCGGACAGCGCTGTAAAACTCGCAGAGCAGGGCGGCGACTATCTTGAACAACAGTTGCTCGAGCTGACTATTGATCACACCCTGCTTGCTACAGGCCAGGAGACTTTCATATTGTCACTGGATGATAATGCACCCGCGATTCGCATCCACTTGAACGATGAGTCGATTGAACCCAGGCTGTTGATTTCAGGTGGTGATACCTTCTGCGAGGAACTGGCGAACAATCAGGCCCAGAGTGAAGAAGAACCTGAGCCCGAGGAGGAAGCCGAATCGGGGGAAACACCGGAAACCAGTGGAGAAACGGATTCCGGCAGCGAGGGTGGTAGTGATTCCAATGGCGGCGGTGATACGACTGAACAGGCAGAGAATACCGGGTCTGAAAATCTGAATGTCGGTCAGGCGGGTTCTTCAAGCGATGAACCATCAGCTGGGGCTTATACGGTTGAGTTGTTATTGCTGATTGCCGTTTTCTTCGGCAGACTTGGCAATATCAGACGAATGCGCATTATGCAAAGGCGCTAGATCAGCCGAGGTAAGACAAGCCCAAGTCAACACAATGCCCCTTCAGCATGCCGCTTTTGGGGCATTTTTTATGCTGAATTTTTTTAACCAGGTAATCTGGGCGGTAGAAACCGGCGCCGGACATTCCGGGTGGTTTATCAACAGCTACTCGCGAAATTTTTTTATTAAAATAATATCCTGATTTAAATTACAGGCTCTCCCTGCGCTTGGCAAAGCTTGCTCGAAGATGATCCGCCGCGCTGATGATCGCAGGGTTCGCGTCCTCTGTAACGATCATTGCCAATTCATATTCAGGCAGCTCCGGGAGATTACTTTCTGCCCCCAATGCAATGATTGGCCCGGTACAGGATGAAACCGGAATCGGCGCGATCGCGAGATCTGCCAGCATCGCTGCCTTCTGGCCTGAAATATGGGCGCTCTTGAAGGCAATCCGGTAATCGCGTTTTTGTTTTTCAAGGCTTGAAAGCCCGGC
>JAGRHW010000750.1 GCA_020444765.1 Gammaproteobacteria bacterium
AGGTCGGACGCTGGATGGTGAAGTTTCTGGGCGGGTAGTTTTTTCGGCTAGGGAAATGTCGTCCCCGAGTACTTTAGTCGAGGATCCAGCGTCTCTATTGGACAGTGCGCAGCTGGATTCCCGCCTGCGCGGGAATGACGGGATTAGCGGTCTGTCTCATCGCAAACGGTCATCCCTATATCCGCCTGATCAAAGAGCGTCATCCCCGAGCGCCTTTGTCGGGGAAACGTCATCCCCGAATTGTTCTGTCGGGGATCCAGCCTCTCCATCTGACAGTCTGTGGCTGGATTCCCTTCTACGCGTAAATGACGGGGCTCAAAACACGATATCGAAAACGTCCCGGTATTCGCGCGCGAAATGGACTGTCAGCCCTTTGCTGATATGCTCGGGTAATTCATCGAAATCACGTTTATTGGCATCCGGCAGGATGACTTCCTTGATGCCGAGCCGCCGTGCGGCGATGATTTTTTCCTTGATACCGCCGACCGGCAGAACCTTGCCGGTCAGGGTGATCTCGCCGGTCATGGCGATATTACGGCGGATCGCCT
>JAGRHW010000751.1 GCA_020444765.1 Gammaproteobacteria bacterium
CCCGCACCCTGCAGCAGGATGATCTGTATGTGGCCTTGCGCGGCGAGAATTTCGATGGCAACGAGTTCGTCAGCCAGGCCTTCGACAAGGGCGCCTGCGCCGCCGTGGTTTCTGCTGCCCTGAACCTTGAGCGGCCCCATGTGCAGGTCAAGGACACCACCGTCGCGTTGGGCGAGATTGCCCGTCTCAATCGTCAGGCCTCCAGGGCGCGGGTTGTCGCCATTACTGGCAGCCAGGGCAAGACCACGGTCAAGGAAATGATTGCCGCCATCCTGGGCGTTGCCAACAAGGTGCTGGTGACGCGCGGCAACCTCAACAATCACATTGGCGTTCCGCTCACCCTGCTGGCACTGGATGCCTCTCACGAATGCGCGGTGATTGAACTCGGAGCCAGCGGTCTTGGTGAGATTGCCTATACCGTGCGCCTCGCGATGCCACACGTGGCAGTGCTGACCAACGCGGCTGCTACCCACATCGAAGGGTTTGGTGATCTGGCTGGTGTGGTGCGCACCAAGGGCGAGATTATCGATGGGCTGCTCGATGGCGGT
>JAGRHW010000752.1 GCA_020444765.1 Gammaproteobacteria bacterium
CGTCATCGCCTTACTGCGCTGCGGGGTGACACCGCCACGCTCATCGCGCAGCTGATCGACCCAGCGGCGCATAGCCGTCGGACCAACACCCACGGACTTGCAGGCATCCGTGATGGAGTAGCCCTGGTCGAGAACGAGGCTCGCTGCCTCAAGTTTGAAATCTGTACTGAATGCTCTTCTGGTCACACTAACACCTCATCGTTGGGCGAAGCTTAACGCCCTATCGGGGTGTCCAGAATCATTGAGCCACAACATTTTGGCGCGCCTGCTGGAGCAGGTCTCTTAGAGCCATGCGATGTCCTTGATGTCGATAGCGGGAAGGGTAAGGCCTTCTAGGGGGGAGTAACTGAGCTTGCCGCTGATTTTATTGAGTTCACGTCCTTCGCGGTCCTTATGGTAGACGCGCCGGTAGGTGGCGACGCCGGCTTCGGTGCTGATCCGGGTGCCCGCATGGCGGTCGAAGTCCTTGCCGGTCCATTCCACCGGTTTGCGCAGGCTGCCGAAACCGAACAGGCCGCCCCAGAGCTCTTCACCCTTGAAGTAGAG
>JAGRHW010000753.1 GCA_020444765.1 Gammaproteobacteria bacterium
CCTGCCACTCTTTGATTTTACCGACCACAAAACGCGCTTCATCCAGCTCGTTGTACGCCGAGTAGACCGAAATCGGCTCACCGACGTTGCCGTCGGTCCACAGCTCTTTGCCCATGCGTTCGGTATTGTTAGCGATCAGGGTGTTGGACGCTTCGAGAATGGTTTTGGTCGAGCGGTAGTTCTGTTCAAGGCGAATGGTGTTCACACTCGGAAATTCCAAGGTGAATTTCTCGATGTTTTCCACTTTCGCCCCGCGCCAGCCGTAAATCGACTGGTCGTCATCGCCCACGATCATCACGTGCGACTGCGGCCCCGCCATCATGCGCAGCCACGCGTATTGAATGTTGTTGGTGTCCTGAAATTCGTCGACCAGAATGTGCTTAAAGCGCGCCTGATAATGTTCGCGAATGTGTTTGTTGTCGCGCAGCAGCTCGAGCGCGCGCAGCAGAATTTCGGCGAAATCGACCAGACCCGCGCGGTCACAGGCATCCTGATACGCGGTGTAGAGTTGCAGGTACGTCTGAGTCACCGGATCGCGATA
>JAGRHW010000754.1 GCA_020444765.1 Gammaproteobacteria bacterium
CAAACTGCTGCTCAACGTGCGTTCCAAGATCGCCCTTTCCCTGCTGTTCTCGTTTGTCGCTGCCTTTCTCTCGGCGTTTCTCGATGCGCTCACGGTTACCGCGGTGTTAATCAGCGTGGGGGTGGGCTTCTACAGTGTCTATCACCGCGTGGCCTCGGGCCAGGGCAGCAGCCTCACCGCCCACGATCATGCCGACGATGCCGGCGTGCACGAACACCACCGGGAGGACCTCGAGGAATTCCGGGCTTTTTTGCGCAGCCTGCTGATGCACGGCGCGGTAGGCACGGCCCTGGGTGGCGTTTGCACGCTGGTGGGTGAACCGCAGAACCTGCTCATTGCCACGATCGCGGACTGGGATTTCTTCGAGTTCGTGCGGATGATGGCGCCGGTGACCGTTCCTGGGCTGCTGGCCGGCCTTGCCACCTGTATCGCGCTAGAAATGACCCGCAGGTTTGGCTACGGCGCCAGGTTGCCCGACGCCGTGCGCCACGTATTGACGGACTATGACACGCAGGAGCAATCCAACCGCAATGCACG
>JAGRHW010000755.1 GCA_020444765.1 Gammaproteobacteria bacterium
TACACATCGCCGTCATGGGTTTGGAAAAGGTGGTGGAGCGGCTGGAGGATGTGCCGCCGCTGTTGCGCTTGCTGACCGGATCAGCCACCGGCCAATTGATCACCACTTACTTCAATATGATCACTTCGCCGCGCAAGCCGGACGAGAAGGACGGCCCCAAGGAAGTCCATCTGGTCCTGCTCGACAACGGGCGTACCGAAATCTGGGCCGATCCCGAACGGCGGCAGACCTTGAAATGCATCCGTTGCGGCACCTGCCTGAATCATTGCCCGGTCTATACCCGCCTCGGCGGTCATGCCTATGGCTACGTCTACCCCGGTCCCATCGGTTCGATTCTGACCCCGCAACTGGAGGGACTGGAAAACGCCGGCGCGATGGCCACCGCCTCCACCTTTTGCGGGGCTTGCGAGGAAGTTTGTCCGGTCAAGATTCCCATCGTCGATATCCTGCGTCGCCTCCGCACCGAGTCCTACAACCAGGCGGATTCGTCGAACGCCGTCAAGGGTCACGGCTATAAAGTCAACGCTATGGAGAA
>JAGRHW010000756.1 GCA_020444765.1 Gammaproteobacteria bacterium
CAAAGACCATCGCGGTACATGGCGCGACACCCAGAAGTATCATGCCGGCAATGTATTCAGTGGCGGTCTGGGGATCCACCCAGTCTGCAAATATCACCCGAAAGAACAGCCACCCCAGTGCCGCCATGGTGAACGGCTTGATCAACCAGTTGACGACCAGGGTCAGGACCAGACCCCGGGGCTTTTTGCCCACATTCTTGATGGCGCTGAAGTCGATCTGCACCATCATCGGGTAGATCATGATCCAGATGAACAACGCCACGATCAGGTTGACGTGGGCATACTCCAGGCGCGCGACCAATTCAAATACCGCCGGTGCGACATTGCCCAGCAGCACTCCCGCCAGGATACAAAGCCCGACCCACAGGGTCAGGTAGCGTTCAAAAATTCCCATCGACTGATCTCAACAACAGGCCATGGCGCGGGCGGGGCGATCCCCCATCCGGCCCAGCCGTTTCAGGTTATCCGCCAGAAAAGCCTGATTGCTCTCCAGCGTCTCTGCCAATACGGTTTTCGCCCAGTCCGGTAGCTC
>JAGRHW010000757.1 GCA_020444765.1 Gammaproteobacteria bacterium
CCGGTGGTGATGATCTCCACCCTGACGGCGGCGGGCTCTGAGACGACCCTGCGGGCGCTTGAACTGGGTGCCTTCGATTTCATATCCAAGCCGGTCGCCAGCGACAGCCAGGCACTTGCCGCCTACAGCGACCTGATCTGCGAGAAGATCCGCGCGGCCGGCAAGGCGCGGATCCGGAAGCTCTCCGCCCCGTCGGGCGTGAGCGCGTCGCCCTCCGTAGCCACTGGTGTTCGCCTGACGGATCGCATCGTGAACGAGAAATTCATCCTGATCGGCGCCTCGACGGGCGGCACCGAAGCGATCAAGGAGGTATTGACCGGCCTGCCGGCCCAGTGCCCACCGATCCTGATGGTGCAACACATGCCCGAGATGTTTACCGGGTCGTTCGCCAAGCGCCTCGACAGCCTGTGCGCGATGCACGTCAAGGAAGCCGAGCATGGCGAGCCGGTCAGGCCCGGTACGGCCTATCTCGCGCCGGGGCACTCGCATCTCCTGCTTGCCAAGCGCGCGGGCGCGTTCTGTTGCGAGTTGT
>JAGRHW010000758.1 GCA_020444765.1 Gammaproteobacteria bacterium
GTCGGGAATCAGTTCGAAGTGCAGGAACAAGCGCTCATCCAGCCGCTCCAGGAAAAAGTCCAAAATTCGCGCGCAAGTTTTGACGTTCAGATTGAAAGTGCGGTCCACGAATTTGAAATGGCGCACGCCGCGCTGATGAAGAGTTTGGAGTTCGGCCAGGAACGGCTCCAGCGGAAATGGCCATGCAGTCTTGTCCAGCGCCGACAGGCAGAACTCGCATTTGAACGGACAACCGCGTGAAGCTTCGACGTAAATCAGACGATGGGCGATGTCCTCGTCGGTATAGAACCGATACGGCGAGAGCAGGCGATCCAACGGTGGGGGATCGGCGACGATGATCTTTTCGGTCGGTGGGTTTCCCTCGTGGATGCGTTGGCACAGTTGCGCGAACGCCAAGTCGCCTGGGCCGGCGATCAGATAGTCGGCCAGCTCGACGATTGCTTGCCGGTCCCATTCATGACTCACCTCGGGACCGCCGAGTACCACGATCAGATCCGGCCGTACTTGCTTGAGCAGGGCGACGACCTGAGC
>JAGRHW010000759.1 GCA_020444765.1 Gammaproteobacteria bacterium
TTTTGCTAACAGCCCCTGGCGTTGGCAACACATTGACCTACACCTTATTGGCTGACCTACCTGAACTAGGTACCTTATCCAATAAACAAGCTGCGGCACTTGTCGGCGTAGCGCCAATTAATAGAGATAGCGGAAGATTAAGAGGCAAGCGAAGAATTCAGGGAGGGCGCGCTTGCGTGCGAACAACGCTTTATATGGCGACACTTAGCGCCACTTTATGCAACCCTGCAATCAAATCGTTTTATCGGAGATTGGTTGCGCAAGGAAAACACAAAAAAGTGGCAATTACGGCATGCATGAGAAAATTTATTACCATCCTTAATGCGATGATCAGAGACAATCAGACGTGGTGCGAAAGCTAATATTTTATGCTATTGACACCACAGTCGCTTGTTACGCAGTCGATCGGCGCTGCTCCCCTAGGGGGAGTCCGCCTAAAATTCGGCCTTCAGGTCGAATTTTAGGCAAAGCGTTGAAAAATTGGATGTTGGTGACACCCAAAACTGCCTCGAATTGATTATTGTTTTCA
>JAGRHW010000075.1 GCA_020444765.1 Gammaproteobacteria bacterium
ACTGCTTGTCGGTCCATGAATCCGTGGTGGCGACGCTGAAGTTCGTTACCGCACTGCCGCTCGGCATGTAACGCACCTCAGGGTCCTGCCCCAGATGGCCGACCAGTATGACCTTGTTGATTCCGCGTGCCATGATGCTCTCCTTCGGAGCGTCTTGCCGACAACTCCCGTGAATGAAATGTGTAAAAAAATCTGCTGACTGTTCCGCGCTGATGCAAGTTTATCGAAACCGAATGAAAGCGTCCGGTTATTTCTTGTAAAACTTTCCACTGCCATTCCCGGCCCTCGTCGGGAATCCAGCTACGGACTGTCAAAAGTAATCAAACTTACGATTTACCCCAAAATAAACCAAACAAGTTCCCTATGTCCGGATTTGCACGGTTTGCAGGGACGCCTGATCAAAGCTGTTTTTGTCGACGCGCAGGTAGGCGATCCCTTCCTCGGCCACGACAACCGCCTCACGCACACCGGCCAGAGTCGCATATTTCTCCGCAAGCTGGCCGGCGAGTTGCTGGTCGATCTTGCCGACCCGCACCAGTTGCGTGGTAAAGCCATGCGGATTCTGCATCCCGCGCGCAAACACCCACCACAGCGCGGCGATCAGTGCCATCGAAATAAAAAGACCATGCGCGCCGGCCTGCGAATAGATCCAGCCGCCGAAAACACCGCCTACGAAAGCCCCGAGAAACTGGCTGGTGGAATACACACCCATGGCACTGCCCTTGCCTTCGACCGGTGCGAGCTTGGAGACCAGCGACGGCAACATTGCTTCCATCGTATTGAAGAAACTGAAAAACACCAGCACGCCCATAAACAACATGGCCTGGCTGTGCAAATCCCCGCCGGCCCAGAAGATCAGTTGCGCGATCAGCAAACCGCCGATTGCGATCAAAAACACCCGCCGCAGATGGCCGTATTTTTCCGCCGCGATAATCAGCGGCACCATGACCGCGATCGACAGGGCCAGCGCCGGCAGATAGATTTTCCAGTGTCCCTCACCAGGCAGCCCCGCTGAGGCCAGCGCCAGCGGCACCGCGAGAAACGTCGCGCTGACCATCATGTGCAAGACGAAAATACCAAAGTCCAGCCGCAGCAACTGTTTGTCACCCAGCAGCTCACGCATACGCTGTAAAGTCGGTCGTGTGTCGCCACCGGTTTTTGATTTGACCGGCGTCGGCACCAGCGTCAGCAGAACCAGGATACCAAGTACCGCCGCAACACCGGTCAGCCAGAACAGATCCGACAAATCCATCCAGCGCACCAGCAACGGTCCAAGCACCAGCGAGAAGATAAACGCCATACCGATACTCGCGCCCAGACTCGCCATCATTTTGGTGCGTTGCTCTTCGCGCGTCAGGTCCGACGCCAGCGCCATGATGGCCGAGGCCACCGCCCCCGATCCCTGCAGGGCGCGGCCGATGATCACGCCGTAAATATCGGTCGACAGCGCCGCCACCACACTGCCGAGTGCAAACAACAAAAAGCCGCCGACGATGATCGGCTTGCGGCCCAGGCGGTCCGACAGATAACCGAAGGGAATCTGCAACAGGGCCTGCAACAAACCATAGATACCGATCGCCAAACCGATCAGCAACGGCGTGCTGGATGAATAATCCTGCGCATACAGGCTGAAGACCGGCAGAATGATAAACAGACCGAACATCCGCAGGCTGTAAATCAGCGCCAGCGAGCCGGCCGCGCGGCGCTCACTGGCAAGCATGGCCGAGCCGCCGCCCGGGGCCGTGGCTTGCGCAAGTCCGCCAGAGGAAATTTTCATAATCCGGTTTTGCCTATGATGGTTCAAACCGCGTATATTAGCAGCTTTGCCCATACAAAATAACGCCTTGGCAAGCAGCCTTTCAAGGTCTTGATTTCGTGCAGATGGGCCGGAGACAGCTTCTTTCGTGGAAATGATTCGCATACGTGGCGCAAGAACGCATAACCTGAAAAACATCGATCTTGATCTGCCACGCGACAAACTGATCGTGATCACCGGTTTGTCCGGCTCGGGTAAATCATCACTGGCTTTCGATACGATTTTCGCCGAAGGCCAGCGGCGTTATGTCGAGTCCCTGTCGGCCTATGCCAGACAGTTTTTGTCGGTTATGGAAAAACCCGATATCGATCATATCGAGGGGCTCTCACCGGCGATTTCCATCGAACAGAAATCCACCTCGCACAACCCCCGCTCAACAGTCGGCACCATCACCGAAATACACGACTACCTGCGCCTCTTGTACGCGCGCGCCGGCACGCCGGTCTGCCCGGATCATCATGTCTCGCTGCAGGCGCAGACCATCAGCCAGATGGTCGACCGGATTCTCGAACTGCCGGATGGCGCGCGCATGATGCTGTTGGCGCCGGTGGTCCGCGCCCGCAAGGGTGAACACGGACAAACCCTCGAGACCTTGCGCGCGCAGGGATTTTTACGCGCCCGGATCGATGGCGAAATCGTCGATCTGGACGGCAAAATCAACCTCGACACAAAACGCAAACATACCATCGAGGTCGTGGTAGACCGCTTCAGGATTCGCGACGACCTCAACCTCAGACTGGCCGAATCGCTGGAAACCGCCTGCGATCTGTCGGACGGCCTGGCGATCGTTGCACCGATGGACGGGCAGGACGGTCCGGAACTGACGTTTTCAACGCGCTTCGCCTGCCCGACCTGCGGCTATTCGATCCCCGAGCTGGAACCCAGAATGTTTTCCTTCAACAGCCCGCACGGCGCCTGCGAGGAATGCGACGGTTTGGGTATCACGCAGTTTTTCGACCCGGACCGGGTCATCATCAACCGCGGCCTGAGCCTGGCCGGCGGCGCGATTCGCGGCTGGGACCGGCGCAATGCCTATTATTTCCAGATGATTCAGTCACTGGCGAAACACTATGACTTTGACCCCGAGCAACCTTTCGAAAGCCTCGACGAATCGGTCCAGAACATTATTCTCTACGGCAGCGGCAGCGACGAGATCCGCTTCAACTATCTCAACGATCGCGGTCATTCACGCGACAAAACACATACCTTCGAAGGCATTATTCCGAATCTGCAACGCCGCTATCGGGAAACCGAATCCTCGGCGGTGCGCGAGGAGCTGGCCAAGCTGCTGGCGACGCAAAACTGCACGGCCTGCGGCGGCACGCGCCTGAACAAGGCGGCCCGCAACGTGCTGATCGCCGACACGCCGATCTCGACCGTCAGCGACAATTCCATCTCAGGCTGTCTGGCGTTTTTCGAACAACTCGAACTGACCGGACAAAAAGGCGCGGTGGCAGCCAAGATCAACTACGAAATACGCCAGCGCCTGCAGTTTCTTGTCAATGTCGGCCTCGATTACCTGTCGCTCAGCCGCAGTGCCGATACGCTGTCCGGCGGCGAAACCCAGCGTATACGACTTGCCAGCCAGATCGGCGCGGGCCTGATGGGCGTGATGTACGTGCTCGACGAACCGTCGATCGGCCTGCATCAGCGTGACAACTACCGTCTGCTGAAAACCCTGATCTATCTGCGCGATCTCGGCAACACGGTTATCGTCGTCGAGCATGACGAGGACGCCATCCGCGCCGCCGACCACGTGGTCGATCTCGGCCCCGGCGCCGGTGTTCACGGCGGCCGGATCGTCGCCCAGGGAACGCCTGATGAAATCGCCGCCAATGAAAACTCGCTGACCGGCGCCTACCTGTCGCAGTCGAGATCGATCCCCGTTCCCGAGCGTATCAAACCCGGCGAACACGTTCTGCAGATTCGCGGCGCCGCCGGCAACAACCTCAAGAATGTCGACGTGGATATCCCACTCGGCCTGTTCACCTGCGTGACCGGCGTTTCCGGTTCCGGCAAGTCCACGCTGATCAACGATACGCTGTACAAATATCTGTCGCGCGAACTCAACGGCGCCAGCCAGGAAGTCGCGAAAGTCGATTCGATCAGCGGCCTTGAGCACATCGACAAGATCGTCGATATCGATCAAAGCCCCATCGGCCGCACGCCGCGCTCCAATCCGGCCACCTATTCCGGGCTGTTTACGACAATCCGCGAACTGTTCGCCGGCACCCGCGAGGCACGTTCGCGAGGCTACAAGGTCGGCCGGTTCAGCTTTAATGTCAAAGGCGGCCGCTGTGAAGCCTGTCAGGGCGATGGTGTCATCAAGGTCGAGATGCACTTTCTGCCGGATGTCTACGTGCCCTGCGATGTCTGCAAGGGCAAGCGTTATAACCGGGAAACGCTCGATGTTCGCTACAAGGGAAAAAATATCCACGAAGTGCTGGAAATGACGGTCGAGGAAGCCCGGGAGTTTTTCGACCCAGTGCCAATGTTGCAGAAAAAACTGCAAACCCTGATCGATGTCGGTTTGTCCTATATCACGCTCGGGCAAAACGCCACCACACTGTCCGGCGGCGAAGCGCAGCGCGTCAAACTCGCGCGTGAATTATCCAAGCGTGACACCGGCAAGACGTTTTATATTCTTGACGAACCGACTACGGGCTTGCATTTTGAGGATGTCGCGCAACTCCTGAAAGTCCTGCATCGCCTGCGCGATCACGGTAACTCGATCGTCGTGATCGAACACAACCTCGACGTCATCAAAACCGCCGACTGGATTATCGACCTCGGCCCGGAAGGCGGCGACAACGGCGGACAACTGCTGGCCACCGGCACGCCCGAGGATATCTGCCGTGTGGAGAAATCCTGGACCGGTAAATATCTGGACAGGATTTTAAATCCAACAGATGCTTAGGCTCGGGTCAGAACGGTTTCGCCGGACAGTCCGCAGCTGGATTCCCGACGGGACCCGGGAATGACAGGGGTGGCACAGCACCTTCATACGACCACTTCCTCACCGCGAATGCCTCAGCCAGGGAAAACGTCGTCCCCGAGCGCTTTAGTCGGGGACCCAGCAACAGACTATCCCCAAACCACCTATCCCGAATAAAACGGGTGGTCGTTTACTTACGGTTGTGCTTAATGAACACTCTTGGCTTTTGGACACTTCGCAGCTGGATTCCCGACGGGACTCGGGAATGACAGGGGTGGTCCGGGGACGGACTTAACGCACAACCCCGCGCTTGCTGTTCTGGACGAACTCGACAAACAGTTTGACGTCGGGAAATTGCTCGGCGAGTTCGCGGGTCTGTTCAAGGGCGAGTTCGCGGCTGCCGCGTTGTTTGATCAGCAACAGAAACGCCTTGTGCAGCGCCGCGATGGTTGCCTCGCTGAAGCCACGACGCTTCAGGCCGTTCTTGTTGATACCGACCGCGTTTGCGTGGTTGCCGGTCGCCATCACGAAAGGCGGCACATCGCGGTTGACGGCGGTTCCCATACCGGTAAAGGCATGCGCGCCGATTTCGCTGAACTGGTGGACCAGGGTAAACCCGCCCAGGATTGCGTAATCGCCGACATGCACATGGCCGGCCAGTGAGGCCGCATTGGAGAAGATCGTATTGTTGGCGATCTGGCAGTCGTGGGCGATATGCGTATAACCCATAAAAAGGTTATCGTTACCGATTTTCGTCAGGCCGCCGCCGTCGACGGTTCCGCGGTTCATGGTCGCGTATTCGCGGATGATATTGTTGTCGCCGAGCTCAAGCCGGGTCGGCTCACCCGCGTATTTCAGGTCCTGAGGGGCGTCGCCCAGCGATGCGAACTGGAAGATCCGGTTGCCGCGGCCGATCCGGGTCGGGCCGTTGATTACCACATGCGGACCGATCCAGCAGGCCGGACCGATTTCCACGTCGGCGCCGATGATCGTATACGCGCCAATCTCGCAATCATCGGCGATTTTCGCCGATGCGTCGATGATAGCCGTTGGATGAATCAAGACTTTATTTCGCTGCTGGTGATAAGAATGCTGGCAGTGCAGGCTGTTTTGCCGTCGACCGTACACACGGCGTCAAACTGCCAGATACCGCGTTTGCTGCGCACCACCTTGACGTCGAAAACCATTTGATCGCCGGGACTGACCGGCCGCTTGAAGCGGGCCTTGTCGATACCGACAAACAGGTACAAGGTATCGTCGCTCGGCGCCTGACCGACCGTGCGAAAAGCCAGGATCGCCGCCGCCTGCGCCATCGCCTCGAGAATCAGCACACCGGGAAAGATCGGGTGATGCGGAAAATGTCCGGTAAAAATCGGCTCGTTATAGGTGACGTTTTTCAGTGCCTTGATGCTCTCGCCTTCAACGAACTCGCTGACCCGGTCTATCATCAGAAACGGGTAGCGATGCGGCAGATAGTTCAGCACATCGTGTATATTCAATTCTTCCAAGAAATTGCCCCGGTTATTCTTATATAAATAGTGTCATGGGCGCCCTAGGATCAAATCCGGCGCGGTTGGCTGTAACGTCCTCCTCGCGTATTGTCCAGACCACGCGCGATCATATCAAGTATTGTTTTCGCAACACCCGCGCGCCTGCGGGGCCTTCAGCGTTGCCGGTTGATTTTCGCGGCCAGCGAGTCCAGTTGTAGCAGTCTGGCGACCGTGCGACGCCATTTGCGGTTCGTCTCCAGCGGCAGACCGGAGCTGTAACGACCCGGCTCGGTGATCGAACGCATCACAAAACTGGTCGCCGTCAAGTGCACATCATCCACGATGGTCAGATGACCGATGATATTGACCGACCCGGCGATGGTGCAATTGCTGCCGATGGTGGTGCTGCCGGCAATGCCCGTGCAGCCGGCAATCGCGGTATTGCGACCGATCCGGACGTTATGTGCTATCTGAATGAGATTGTCGAGGATGACGCCATCCTCGATAATAGTATCGCCGATCGCCCCCCGGTCAATCGAGGTATTGGAACCGATTTCCACCCGATCACCGATAAGCACGCCACCGACCTGATTGATCCGTAACCAGCCGGTTTTGTCGCGCGCATAACCAAAACCCTCTCCACCGATCACCGTGCCGGACTGCACCCGGCAGTCGCTGCCCAGCCGGCAGCCGTGATAAATCGTGACATTGGCGAACAAGCGGCTGCGATCGCCGATGCGGGTGCCGTCACCGAGAAAACAGCCCGCGCCGATATCGCAACCGGCCCCGACCCGAACGCCCCGGCCGATCACCGCGTTGGCACCGATGCTGGCGGAAGGATCGATATCGGCCTCGTCATGTACCACAGCCGAGGGATGGATACCGGCCTGTAGCGCCGGCGCCGGATTCATCAGATGCGAGAGCTTCGCGTAACTCATGTAGGGGTCGGGAGACAGGATGTAATTGCCGGGCGCTTCGGCTTCGAGCGCCGGCGGCACGATCACGACCCCGGCCCGGCTGGCTCGCAGCGCATCGACATAGTGCTTGCCAACCACGAAACTCAGTTGCCGTTCCGTCGCCAGATGAATCGGTGCGATACTGTCAACCAAGGTCGCCGGCTCACCAACAAACCCGAGTTGCAGGGTATCGGCCAGCTGTTTGAGGGAGAATTCCATGGTCAGGCTATCCCATGTCAGGGCTTGTCAGCGGCGTCTTTTTCAAGGCGTTGCAATTGTTGCAGAATTCGCTCGGTAACGTCGACTGCATCATTAACATAGAGCACACCATCGCTGACGATCAGATCGTATTGATTTTGCTTGCCGAAAATCTCGATAGCGTTCAACACGATCAAGCGTATCTTTTTGAATTCACTGTTTTTGCGGATATTCAGTTGTTCGCGAAATTCCACCTGATCCCGTTTGATCTGGCGCTCATGCTTTTGCGCCTCTCGTTCCAGCTCCTTGCGCTCTATCAGGCTGAGCTCGACCCCTTCGATATCGATACGTTTGCGGATTTCATCAAGCCTGGCCTGCAGGCTGGCGATTTTTTCCTGACGCGGGGAGAATTCCTCTTCAAGCCTTTGTGAGGCTTCCAGCGCCTGTGGCGCCTTGTCAATCAGATACGGAATATCGACAAAGCCGATAAGAATGTCGGCCCGGGCCTCAGGGATCGTGGTCATCAAAACCAGCAGAAAGCCCTGCAACCAGGCCGGAAAACCAGGCCGGATATTATTAAAAAATCGTCGCATCGTGTCCGGAATAATGGCTATGACTGGAATCCGGACTTGTCAGTCAAGCCAATTCAGGATTGCTGGTGATTCCAGATTATCCGCTCTGTCATCGGCGGCTGGGGCACAGTGTAAGTCGAGCGGCCGCGAAAAGGCAACCGGCGATCCGCCCTCCAGAGCGCCGTTTAAAAGATCGAGCCGATCGTAAACTGGAAGGACTCCTCGTCATCACCCGGCTGATTGTTGTAGGGTCTTGCAACGCTGAAAGTCAAGGGGCCGACCGGCGACAACCAGACAAACGCCAGTCCGTAAGAGCCACGCAGTTCACTCTCGTCGAAATCCTTATAACTCTTGAACACATTACCAACATCGGTGAAGACACTGAAGCGGGTCGCACCCGGCTCCTCGACAAACGGCGGCGGGAAAATCACCTCGAGCGTGCCGAGGGTGCGGAAATCACCACCGGCTGACTCGCCTTTCGAATCCCGCGGACCGAGACTGCCGTTCTCGTAACCACGCAGCGTTCTGACACCGCCGGCGTAGTAACGTCTGAAAAACGGCAGGGAATCGAAATCGCCGAAGCCATCACCGTAATCGATTCGGGTACTGGCGGAAAACGTGTAACGATCGGTCAGCGGGTAATAGTATTCGAAATTATAGCCAAGCTTGTAATAGTCCAGATCGCCGAAACCCAGCGTGGTATCGAGGCTCAGGCGGTTCAGCGCGCCTTTGGTGGCAAACACCGTTCGGTTCCGGGTGTCATGCGAAAAGCCGATTTCCGCCGAGAAAATATCAAACTCGCGGCCGTTTTCGGCGATGAATTCACTCACTTCGTCGGGCGACTCATCGGTTTCGGTCAGCTTGACGTGCTCGTAGCCGCCGCCGAGGCGGAAGGTCGAGAACTCACTGATCGGCACGCCAAAACTGATATTCGCGCCGTAAGAGTCGATCAGATAATCGGTTGTCGTTCTCACTTCACCCGCATCGGTCTTGCGGATAAAGGCGCTGATCGTACGGCTTATGCCGTCCTCGGTGAAGTACGGATCAGTGTAGGAGGCCGACAACTGATCG
Source organism: Gammaproteobacteria bacterium (assembly GCA_020444765.1). Next base: position 9,039 of record JAGRHW010000075.1, read on the forward strand.
GTCGTGGTACTGGTATCGAAAGCAAACTGCAAACGCTCACCGGTGCCGAAGAGATTTTCCTGAGTCATATTGATATTAAACAGGAAACCATTCGTGCCATAACCGGCGGTCGCGCCAAAAGAGCCCGACGAACCCTCCTTGACCTTGACGATAAGATCGATCTGGTTGTCACTGCCGGGCACACGCTGGGTATCGATATTGACGCTTTCCAGATACGAGAGTCGCTGCAGCCGGACCCGCGAACGATTGACCAGTTGCGGCGAAAAGCGGCTGCCCTCCATCTGCCGCATTTCCCGACGTAAAACCTCGTCGCGGGTTTTGTACTGACCGGTGAAGATAATCCGCCGCACATAGGCCCGCTCGCCCGGAATGACGTTGTAGACCAGTTTTACTTCGCGGGTTTCGTCATCGATCTCGGGCAGGACACTGACATCGGCAAAGGCAAAGCCCTCTTCGCCGAGGCGATCCGTTATCTCGCCGGAACGGCGGACCATATCCTTACGCGAAAACACCTCCCCCGGTTCCTGACTGGCAATGGCCAGCAGTTCATCAGGGTCGACAACAGTCCTGCCGGCCACGCTGACGTCGGAGACCTTGTACTGCTCGCCTTCATCGACGTTAATGGTAATGTAGATATTTTGCTTGTCGGGCGACAGGGAAACCTGTTCCGACTCGATGTTGAAACGGATATAGCCACGATCCTGATAATAGGAACGCAGGGTTTCTAGGTCACCCGCCAGCTTGACCCGGGAGTATTCATCAGCACTGCTGAATGGATTGAAATTAACCACTCCCGACTCAAACAGGTCGGTCAGGGTATCGTCATCAAAGGCCTCGTTGCCGACGATATTGATATGCCGGATACGGGCCACCGACCCTTCGGTGATGTCCAGCCGCACCGATACCCGGTTGCGTTCCAGCTCCTCGACCGTCTTGTCGATGCGCATGCCGTAATTACCGGAACTGAAATACAGGCGTCGCAATTCCTGTTCGACACTGTCGAGCAAGGACTGATTGAAGGCCCGCCCGCGGGACAAACCAATAGCCTTGAGCGACTCCTCGAGCTGCTCGTCGTCAACCTTGCTGTTGCCCTCGATCTTGATGTCGGCGATCGCCGGCCGTTCGACCAGACTGACGACCAGCGCATGACCGCGGCGGTAGAGCGTGATATCGCTGAATAGACCGGTTTCATAAAGCGCCCGGATCGCACGCGGTGAATCGGAAACAGGGTCGAACAAATCGCCGGTACGGATCGGCAGATAGGTCAGTACGGTGCCTATATCGATTCGTTCATTACCCTCGACAACGATATCGGAAACCTGGAAACGCTCCGATTCAGCAGCCATGATCTGCCCGACAAACGCAAGCAGCACAATCGCGAACAGGTATCGCGAGAGAGACGGAAAACGTTGGATCATGAGGCGGGAGTGATAATAGTCAGGAGTATTTCCGGATTCATTCTTGTTCTTCAGTAATTGGAATATAGAACGTTAAGTCGAACCGCCACCGGTCTGCTACACGACGACGCCCTTACCCACCGGCAAGCTTAGCAGTCCGGTGGCGGATTATCCGTTCATTTATGGCTTGTTTGCAAATGTGTAACGGCCTGGCAGACCGGTAATCGGTCAACCTACCAGCCGTAAAATATCATTATAAAAGGCGATGCTCATCAGTCCCGCCAACAGCACCATGCCGATTTGCTGGCCGTACAACTGGGTTTTTTCCGACAACGGCTTACCCTTCAGGATTTCGATAAAAAAGTACAGCAAGTGGCCGCCGTCAAGCATCGGTACCGGCAGCAGATTGAGAACCCCCAGGCTGATACTGATCAAGGCCAGAAAACCCAGGTAATGATCCAGACCGATACTGGCTGACTGACCGGCAAACTGTGCGATGGTGATCGGCCCGCTGATATTCTCGACTGAAGCTTCGCCGACAATCAGCTTGCCGAGCATCTGCACGGTCAACACGGTCATGTTCCAGGTCCGCGCCACCGCGTTTTGCAAGGAATCCAACGGCCCGTACTGGACGGTGGTTCGAACGCGCTCAAGCATGGCCTGCGAGCGGGTCTCCCAGGCGCCGATAAAACCGATACTTTCCGCTCCTTCCTGACGTGCCTGAGGACGAATCAGCAGATCCTGTTGCATACCGTTACGTTCGATAAGCAACGCGATATCGGTATCGGGATTAGCGCGGATAAACGTCACCCATTGCCGCCAGCTGCTGACCGGCTCGCCATTGGCCTGCAGTATCAGGTCATCCGGCAGCAAGCCCGCAGTTTCCGCGGCGCCGCCAGGACTGACCCCGCCGATCACCGGTTCGACATCGGGCCACCAGTGCTCCAGCCCCATATCCCCGATCACATCGCCTTTGCCGTTGAGCAGCTTCGCACTATCAATCAGGATATGACGCTCGACTTGATAACCTTCCTTGTCACGTACCGTCACGGTAATCGACTCGTCGCTGACCAGTGACTTGTCCAGCAAGGCCATGCGCACGTCATTCCAGGTCCGGGTCTCAGTATCGCCAACGGCGATGATCTGGTCTTCGTAGGCAAAACCGGCTTTGGCGGCGGTACTGTTTTCCTCGACACCGCCAACCAGCGGTACCAGACCGCTGATACCGATCATGAACATCGCCCAGTAAGCCAGGATCGCCAGCAGAAAATTCGCCAGCGGGCCGGCCACCACCACCGCGATGCGCGCCCAGACAGACTGATTGTTGAAGGCACGGTGTTTTTCCGCGGCGGCAACCGGACCTTCCCGCTCATCGAGCATCTTGACGTAACCGCCAAGGGGAATGGCCGCCACAGCGAACTCGGTGCCGTCCTGCCGGCCGGTTCTGCTGAACAGCGGTTTGCCGAAGCCGATCGAGAATCTCAGCACCTTGATACCGACTTTTCGCGCTACCCAGAAATGTCCGTACTCATGGATAGTAATCAGGGCGCCAAGTGCCACCAGAAAAGCCAGCACATTAAAAATCAGGTCATTCAGCATAATGATAATTCTATTTAATTTTATCCTACTACCAATTGAATTTTATA
>JAGRHW010000760.1 GCA_020444765.1 Gammaproteobacteria bacterium
GCCAGCACCTGGATCGCGCTGGGCGATGAAACCGGCCTGTTGGCCTGGTTCCAGTTGACCGATGCGCTACGTCCGGGTGCAGCGGAAACTGTGGCAGCCTTGCAGAATCGTGGTCTAACTGTGGAATTGTTGAGCGGCGACCAGTCCGATACCGTGGCGCGCGTCGCTCGGGAAGTGGCTATTGTTTCAGCGCATGGGGGGCTTTCACCGCAGAATAAACTGAACCGGTTGCGGGAATTGCAAGGGCAAGGCGCGGTTGTGGCGATGGTCGGCGACGGCGTCAACGATGCGCCCGTGTTGGCGGCGGCGCAAGTTTCACTGGCGATGGGTGGGGGGACGCAACTGGCTCACGCCACGGCAGACATGATTCTCCTGTCGGAAAGGCTTGAGCATGTCGTGCAAAGTGTGGATATGGCCCGGCGCACGCTATTCATCATGCGCGAGAATTTTGCCTGGGCGATCGGTTACAATCTGGTGGCGTTGCCGTTGGCGGCGGGTGGTTGGCTAACGCCCTGGATGTCGGCCATTG
>JAGRHW010000761.1 GCA_020444765.1 Gammaproteobacteria bacterium
CAACCGCGAGAACCCGGCCGGGATCACCCGCGATCTTTGGTATCACGAAAGCGGCTGCGCCGCCTGGCTCGTCGTCACCCGCGATACGGTGAGCCACGAGATCCACAAGGTCGAACTCGCGCGCGACATGGCCGCAGACGCGAAGGAGGCCGGCAAATGAGGCTCGGCAAAGGCGGGCTGATCGACCGCTCCAAACCGCTCTCCTTCAGCTACGATGGCCATGCCTATCAGGGCTACCAGGGCGATACGCTCGCCTCGGCGCTCCTCGCCAACGGGCTGAAAACGGTGGCACGCAGCTTCAAGTATCACCGCCCGCGCGGCATCATGACGGCGGGCTCCGAGGAGCCCAATGCGCTGGTGACGATCGGGCAGGGGGCGGCGCAGGAGCCCAACCTGCGCGCCACCACGCTCGAGCTTTACGCGGGCCTCTCCGCGCGCAGCCAGAATTGCTGGCCTTCGGTAAATTTCGATATCCTCGCGCTCAACGATCTTGCCGCGCCCTTCTTCGGCGCCGGCTTCTATTAC
>JAGRHW010000762.1 GCA_020444765.1 Gammaproteobacteria bacterium
CCTACACCATCGCCTTCGGTATCCGTAACGTGCCGGATATCCCCAAGGCCCTTGGTGAGGCATTCCGCGTGCTCAAGCCCGGCGGCCGTTTCATGTGCCTGGAATTCTCCGAGATCGCGATGCCGTTTCTCGACAGGATCTACGAGCGGTGGTCGTTCGACGCCATCCCGCGCATCGGACAGGCGGTTACCGGCGACGCCGAGCCCTACCGCTATCTGGTCGAGTCGATCCGCAAGTTTCCCAATCAGCGCGATTTCGCATCGATGATCGGCCGTGCCGGCTTCGAGCGCGTGACATGGCGCGACTACACCGCCGGCGTCGCCGCTGCCCATTCGGGCTGGAAGATTTGAGGCTGCGCGAAGCATGAGTACGCTTGGAGCCTATCTGCGGCTCGGACGGGCCGGCTGGGTTCTCGTTCGCGAGGGCGTGATCGCGGCCCTGCCGGGTGACCAGCTCGAGGGTGCGCCCAAATTCGGCTGGCGGGTCGCAAAAGCGCTGGCACGCGCGCGCAGCAAGCGGCGCG
>JAGRHW010000763.1 GCA_020444765.1 Gammaproteobacteria bacterium
CACCAGCGTCATCCCCGATGTCGAGGATCGGCTGCTGGGCTGCCTGATGCAGAACTACAGCGAATCCACCGGTCTGGACTTCGACTCGAACAGCATCACCGTAGACATGACCGAGTACCACGCCTTCAAGCGCGTCGCATCTCAAACCCCCGCGGCCATCATCGAAGTGGGTTTTCTGGGCGGCGACGCCGGTATCATCGTGCGCCAGCCCGATCTGCCGGCCCGCGGCATCGCGAACGGGATCGTCTGTTTTTTGGAGGAACAGACCCAGTAAGTAAGGAAGGTTGGGGGAAAAGTACCGGGAAGCCGACGTTGCCCGTCATTCCCGCGCAGGCGGGAATCCACGCGTCACGATCCTGGGTTCCCGCCTTCGCGGGAACGACCCATAGCGAAAGAAACATCCGACGTACTGCACGCCAATAAAGCGCCGTCATTCCCGCGCAGGCGGGAATCTACGCGTCACGATCTTGAGTTCCCGCCTGCAGGGCAACAAAGCATAGCGTAGGGAAAACGTGCCGTTCTC
>JAGRHW010000764.1 GCA_020444765.1 Gammaproteobacteria bacterium
GCTGTTGAAAAGGGCGAGGTGAAATTCCACCCCGGGCACTTCTGGAATATGTTTAACAGCTGGCTCAACGAGGATAACATTCGCGATTGGTGTATTTCCCGGCAGCTGTGGTGGGGCCAACGGATACCCGCCTGGTATTATGAGGATAAATTCTTCGTGGCCGAAACAGCGGCAGAGGCCCTGGAGCAGGCACGGCAGGAACTGGGGAAACCGGATTTGAAGATAAAAGACTTACATCAGGATGAGGACGTGCTGGACACCTGGTTTTCCTCCCAACTCTGGCCCATCTCTGTTTTTGACGGATTTGAGAACCAGGCGGAGCTCCGCTACTATTATCCCACCAACGTATTGGTTACTTCCTGGGACATCATTTTCTTCTGGGTGGCCCGTATTATCATGATGGGCTATGAGTGGGCGCCCGACTTGCTGGGCGAGCAGTTCGTGAAGGAAAAAGGGGCGCAGCCTTTCCATCATGTTTACTTCACGGGGATGGTCCGCGATTCTCACCGCAAGAAGATG
>JAGRHW010000765.1 GCA_020444765.1 Gammaproteobacteria bacterium
GCGCTTACCGTGTTTAATAGTGTGCCGGTTTCGTGTTTAATGGCGCCCTTTTCAGCGCCCCCCCTGCGGTGTTGTTCAGGAAGCGGGCAGAGTGTTCAGTCGTCGGCGTAACAACGGAAGCAAACGGCAGTAGATGAGCCTGATCGTACAAAAATTTGGTGGCACCTCGGTCGGTGATATCGAGCGCATCGAGCGCGTGGCGGAAAAGGTCGCGGGCTTTCGCGCCGAGGGTCACTCGATCGTGGTGGTGGTATCGGCCATGTCGGGCGAAACCAACCGCCTGATTGCGCTGGCCCAGCAGGTGCAGGAGCGCCCCGTGCCGCGCGAACTGGATGTGCTGGTTTCCACCGGCGAGCAGGTGACCACGGCGCTGTTGAGCATGGCGCTCGCGGAGCGCGGCGTGCAGGCCAAATCCTATACCGGCGGCCAGGTGCGGATTCTCACCGACAGCGCCCACACCAAGGCACGCATTCGTGAGATTGACGACGAACGCATGCGCGCCGACCTGGATGCGG
>JAGRHW010000766.1 GCA_020444765.1 Gammaproteobacteria bacterium
GCCTGGGCCTCGAACTCGCTGACATCCATATAGTAAGGAGCGCCGCGCTCGGCCAGTTCGACCAGTGTCTGCGCCCGCTCGCGCAAGGCATTCACCACCTCGCCCAGCGGCGGACCTTGCGTGAGGTCAGCACCGATGCCGGCAAAAAAAGGCGCGGCGGCGGCGGCGAGCTCATCGGTGGGCATTGCCTGGATGTACTGCTGATTTACCCATTTGAGCTTGTCCGGATCGAAACAGCCGGCGGACTTGTTCACATCGTCGATGTCGAAATTGGCGATCATTTCTTCCAGGCTGAATATCTCCTGGTCGCCATGCGACCAACCCAGTCGCACCAGGTAGTTCAACAATGCCTGCGGCAGGATGCCCTCTTTCTCATATTCGAGCACGCTGATAGCGCCGTGGCGCTTGGAAAGCTTTTTGCCGTCGGTACCATTGATCATCGGCAGATGCGCGTATACCGGCCGCGGCGCGCCCAGCGCTTCGAGAATATTGATCTGGCGCGGCGTGTTGTTCA
>JAGRHW010000767.1 GCA_020444765.1 Gammaproteobacteria bacterium
GCCCCGGTTCTTCGCGTCGGTTATGTGCGCCTCGACCTTGCGGAGGGCTGAAGCCGATATGAGGGGGCCGATTTCGCTGCCATCTTCATCTCCCGGCCCGACCCGCAGGGCGGCTACCGCCTCAGTTAGTCTTGCGACGAATGCGTCATGGATGCCGGACTGGGCATAAATCCTGTTTGTACAGACGCAGGTATGTCCGGCATTGCGGAATTTCGATGCCAGACATCCCTGTACCGCAGCGTCGAGGTCGGCGTCCTCAAGGACGATAAAAGGCGCGTTGCCGCCAAGTTCCAGCGACAGTTTCTTGATCTGCGCCGCGCCCTGCCGCATCAGGATACGGCCCACGTTGGTCGATCCGGTAAAGCTGATCTTGCGGACCACGGGGTTTTCGCAGAACTCGAGACCGAGCCCGATAGCATCGGTCGACGGCCTGATCGAGAGCACTCTCTTGGGCAACCCCGGGCGTTCGGGCAGGACGTCCAGCGCCAGCGCCGAAAGGGGCGTTTCGG
>JAGRHW010000768.1 GCA_020444765.1 Gammaproteobacteria bacterium
ATCCGGGTCGCGCCGCAACAGCTCGACGGCGTTGGTGAGCTGGTCGATGCGACGGCCGTCCGTCGCTTCCCAGTTTCGCCACTGTTGGCCGTAAATGGGTCCCAAATCACCGTTGGCATCGGCCCATTCATCCCAGATGGTCACGCCTTGTTCGTGCAGGTAGCGCAGGTGAGTATCGCCGCGCAAGAACCATAGCAACTCATGCACGATCGAACGCAGATGCAGCTTCTTGGTCGTCACCAGCGGAAAGCCGGCCCGCAAATCGAAACGTAGTTGCGCGCCGAAGAGGCTCAAGGTGCCAACGCCGGTACGGTCCTGCTTGCGCGTTCCCTCGTCCAATACGCGTTGCAATAAATCGAGGTAGATTCTCACCGCCGGCGTGCCCCCAGATTCGATCCCACGCTAAAAGAATGGAAATTTATTGTGCAATGCAATATAGTAGACTCAATTTCATGTTGTATGAATGAGTTAGTACATATCGGGATAACAAATGGCCGCCAAAGCGAC
>JAGRHW010000769.1 GCA_020444765.1 Gammaproteobacteria bacterium
TTGTGCTTTTGTTCAGACTCGCCTTGCGACAGATTTCGCTGGCCGTCTGCTCGGGAGAGTCACCGGTAAAGGTTTTCAGTATTGCAATCGCACGCTCGACCGAGCGGATGGTGCCGGCTTTGCTGTCGTCTGTAACGGCATCTGTCATGGTGGTGGTTAAGTATCACTATGATTTTTTATAAGCATGACAAACCTGGCCTGAAAATGAAACTATTTTCTATAAATAAAATTTTAAGCTGTAAAATATTCTGTAAGTTTCATTGGATAAAATTATAGGTTTTAAAATGAAACTTTAATCTGCTAATCCTATGCTGGACTGGATTCCCGCCTGCGCGGGAATGACGACGAGGAGGGGGCTGTGGGGGAATGACAAACGATTAAAGTGCAGCGTTGCTCACCGATTACGCTGTGACATGCTCTGGATTCCCGCCTGCGCGGGAATGACGGCGAGGAGGGGGCTGTGGGGGAATGACAAACGATTAAAGTGCAGCGTTGCTCACCGAT
>JAGRHW010000076.1 GCA_020444765.1 Gammaproteobacteria bacterium
AAAAATCTCCCGCGAAAACGGTACCGTGCGTTTACCCATTTCCGGCATCTGCGGATGATTCGGCAGTTCCAGTTGTTCGGTCTTGTCGGCCGGATAATTCGTGATCACCACCTTCAAGGGGTTAAGCACCGCCATGCGACGTCCGGCATTCTGGTTGAGGTCTTCGCGAATGGCGTTTTCCAGCACCGGCATTTCCACCACGCCCTGTTGTTTGGTGATGCCGATGGCTGCGCAAAAGTTGCGGATCGAGGCAGGGCTGAAGCCGCGACGGCGCAGGCCGCTGATGGTCGGCATACGCGGGTCGTCCCAGCCGTCGACGATCTTCTCCCGCACCAGCTGGATCAGTTTGCGCTTGCTGAGAATCGTGTATTCGAGATTCAGCGGCGCGAACTCGATCTGCTGAGGATGATTGGGCGTGTTCAGCGTGTCGAGAATCCAGTCGTAAAGCGGCCGGTGGTCTTCGAATTCGAGCGTGCACAGTGAATGCGTGACCCCTTCCAGCGCGTCGGAAATACAATGCGCGTAATCGTACATCGGGTAGACGCACCATTGATCGCCGGTCCGGTAATGGGTATGGCGGCGGATGCGGTAGATCGTCGGGTCGCGCATATTCATATTGCCCGAGGCCATGTCGATTTTCGCCCGCAGGACGCGCGAGCCGTCGGGGAATTCTGCATTTTTCATGCGCTCGAACAGATCGAGGTTTTCCTCGACACTGCGATCCCGGAACGGGCTTGGTTTACCGGCTTCGGTCAGGGTGCCGCGGTATTCGCGAATCTGCTCGGCGCTCAGATCGTCAACATAGGCGTGGCCGGACTTTATCAACTGCCGCGCGAAATCGTAAAGCTGCTGGTAATAATCGGAGGCGTAATAGAGGCCCGACCAGCTGAAGCCAAGCCATTCGACATCGGCGCGAATCGCGTTTTCGTATTCGGTGTCTTCTTTTTCGGGGTTCGTGTCATCGAAACGCAGGTTGCATTTGCCGCTGAACTCCTGGGCCAGTCCGAAGTTAAGGCAAATGGATTTGGCGTGGCCGATATGCAGATAACCGTTCGGCTCCGGCGGAAAGCGTGTATGAACCCGGCCTTCGTGTTTGTTGTTCTGCACATCGTCAGTGACGATATGGCGAATGAAATTATTGCCGGAAGAGACTTCGTTGCTGGACATGGGCTGGAAAAACCTTTGGCTCGTGAAGACGGAATTTTGCCAGTTTATGCGGCATTTTGCACCGCCTGGTTCGTTCAGTCAGGGGGAGGCCGTGCTGCTGCCTGAGCTGAGTCGCATGCTGGCCGGCGTGGTGATGAACTCCCGGTATTTTTTCAACACTTTGGCGACATAGTCGCGGGTTTCCTTGTAAGGCGGGATGCCCTGGTACTTTTCGACCGCACCGGGGCCGGCGTTATAGGCGGCCAGCGCGAACGAGTGGTTGTAGTTGAATTTTTTGTTCAGCATGCTGAAGTACTCGATACCGGCGCGAAGGTTTTCGCGGGCATCGAAAGCATCCTCGACGCCAAGTTCGCTGGCGGTTTCGGGCATCAGTTGCATCAGTCCCTGCGCGCCGACGCTGGATACCGCGTTGGCGTCATAGCAGGATTCGACACTGACGATCGCGTGAATCAGCCCCTGATTGACGGCGTAGGATTTGGCGTAGGCGCGGATGATCGGGTCGTACTTTGCCAGCCGCCGCAGATGATCTGCCTGGCCGGCCGGCACGCAACTGACCTGGGCGGTGCTCTTGGCGGACCGCTTGAAGGGTTCGTATTGGGCAAAGCGGTTCTGGGTAAGCTTTTTATCGGTAAACCAGACCGTCCCGTCCTGATCGGTAAACTTATAGGTCGCGGCGGTCGCCGGTGCGCTCAGAGCCAGCAACAACAGCCAGCCGTGTCTCGTGATAAGCAGATTTCGCATGATTTGTGTGGCGGAAGATTCCGGACTGAACAGGTATGGTGATTGTTCAGCAAAAAGCGCTCCCGAATACTTCTCGTGGTCTGGTCAGCCCGGCCAGCTTTCAAGAAAAGCATCCGGCTCCGGGCGGCGCACGTTTGGCTTTGCGATGCTGGAGGTGCCGAGGTAGATAAAACCGACAATCCGGTCTTTCCGTGTAATACCGAGGGCGGTCTTGACGGTTTCGTCGGCGCTGTTCGGACCGGTCAGCCAGATCGCGTCATAACCGAGTGCATTGGCCGCCAGCATCAGTTGCTGCGCGGCTGCGCCGGCCGACAGCAGTTGTTCGATTTCCGGTGTTTTCGGGTGATTTTCGGTGATTTTGCAGACGACGGTGATAATCATCGGCGCGCGTAAGGGCTTTTCCCGCTGTCGTTCGATTTTTTCTTCATCCATGTCCGGCTCACGGGCGCGCGTGGCGTCGGCAAAAATATCCCCGAGTTTTCTGCGGGCCTCGCCCTCGATCAGGATAAACCGCCACGGCTGCAGTGCCGCATGATCAGGGGCGGCGACGGCGGCCTTGATCATTTCCCGTAGTTCAGCCCTGTTCGGGGCGGGTTCCGTCAGTAATTTGGCTGGTATCGAGGTTCGTTGTTGCAGAAATTCCAGAGTGCTCATTATCAGGCTCGCTAAAGGCGTGTTTCATTCAATACAGAGTCTCTTTTGTAGCAGAAAAGCGGCCTGTTTGTCATTTCCCGGAGATATTCCGGGCCATCTCTAAAGACGTGGGTTTTACAACCGAAAACAGCATTGAAAACACAGGAAATCTCTTGGTTTAGCGCCTGTTCACAATTCACGGATCGATCGTCAAACGAGAGTCCCGGGTTTCTGGAGGCGATGATCGGTTTCAAGCAGAGATGCTTCTGTTGAGGCCTGCAGATTAATGGGAGCATGTGACGTTGCGGTGTCCGATCGCAAGTACAGCCAGTTTATGTCCGAAAAAATATCAATAAAAGCGTTTCACGGGATCAGTGGATTTTCCTCTTTGTTGCCGGTCTGGCAGCAATTGCTCGAACACGTGCCGGCCTATGAGTTCATCCATCACCCGGCCTGGCACCATGCCTTGCAGCAGTGGATTCTGAAAGACCAGGTCAGTTACGTACTGGTTGAAAATGACGGGCGGGCGCTCGCGATCGTGCCACTGGTGATACGCAAGCATCCGTCATTGACGCCGGGCCATTACGATATTCACAGCCCGCAACATGATCATATCGCGCTGTCCGACTGGATCCTGTCGGCGGATGCCGATATGCGCGTACTGACGCCGTTGATGCCGGATATCGTCAGCTCGCTGGGCGTCGAGAGCTGGGGCAAGTTCGTTATGGAAGGCGTGCCCGACACATCGCCGGTCGTGCAGTTGCACGATGGCCTGCACAAACCGGCCGATGGCGAGTCACAGGGTTTTCTCTGCACCCAGGCCTGCACCCAGTATAGCGCCTGGTTTTCCTGCGACGAGGGCGACCAGCCGGTTGCCGCCAAGATGCGCCGTAATCTGCGGCGGCTGAAATCCCAGGCCGGGGAGGTTGGGCCGGTTGAAATGGAAACCGTCAGTGATCCGGTCGGTTTGTCGGCCGCGTTTGACAAGTTTCTCGACGTCGAGGCCTGTGGCTGGAAAGGCGAGGGCGGTAGCGCCATAGAGCAGGATGAAGTGCTGAGCGGGTTTTACCGCGATATGTTGAGCGGGCGCTTTCCCGGAATCAGGGCAAAAATCAATCTGCTGTGGATCGGCGATCAAGTAGCGGCCGTGCAATACATACTGGAGACGCCGTCGTGCACCAGCATCCTGAAGATCGGTTACCGGGAAGACTTCGGCAAGTTTTCACCGGGCTCCCTGTTGCTGCGGGAGCTGCTGGATACCAGTCTTGCAAATCCACAGACGAAAAAAGTCAGCCTTGTGACCAGTCCGTTATGGGCCGAGCGCTGGCATCCGAACAAGCAGGCAGTGTATACCTGCACGATTTACAATAATACTACCCGGGGCAAGGCCTTGCGTGGCCTGGATGGTCTCAAGGCCATAGCCCGCTCGACTTACCGGGAATTTACCGAACGCTGAGTGCGAGCAACCCATCGGAACCGATCATGATTATTCTTGGATTGAACTACTTTTTTCACGACTCCAGCGCTTGTCTGGTGATAGACGGCAAGCTGGTCGTGGCGCTCGAGGAAGAGCGCTTTACGCGCAACAAGCATACCCGGGAGTTTCCGGAAAACGCCATCGAACAGTGTCTGAAGTTTGCCGGCATCGGCTATGCCGATATCGATCATATCGCGGTGTCGATCAAACCCACGCACATGTGGAAGAAAAAAACCGTTTATGCCCTGAAGCATCTGAAAAATGCCGCGCCTTTCATCAAGCACGAACTGGTCGGCGGTTACTTCAAACAACGCAGTTTCTGGGGGTGGTACAAGGGTAAATTCGGTGACCGGGCAAAAGGTCCGAATGTGGAGTTCGTCCAGCATCACCTGGCGCATGCCGCCGGTACTTTTCTGGTCTCGCCTTATGAAGAAGCCGCCATGCTTGCATTGGACGGTTCGGGCGAATGGGCCTGCGGCTGGATCGGTTACGGTAAAGGCAGCGATATCGAATGTTATGAAGAAACCTATTTTCCCAACTCGCTGGGCTCGTTCTACGAGGCGGTGACGGAATTCTGCGGCTTCAAGCCCAACTATGACGAAGGTAAAACCATGGGGCTTGCGCCGATGGGCGATGCCTCGGTATTTTACGATGAGGTCGCGAAGATTATCTCGGTCGATGAGACGGGACGTGTCACGGTTGATTTATCCTATTTCCAGTACCAGTTCTGGGGCTATCATCGCTGCAGCGAAAAGTTTTACGCCACCTTCGGCCAGCCCCGCGCAAAAGATGGCGAGTTTGAAAAACATCATATGGATGTCGCCGCGGCATTCCAGAAGGTCCTCGAAGAGGCAGCCCTGAAAATCGCCAGAATGCTCAAACAGAAAACCGGTGCCCGCCATCTGGTGATCGCCGGAGGTGTCTCGCTTAACAGCGTCATGAACGGCCGTCTATTGCGCGAAGCCGGTTTTGATGATGTGTATATCATGCCGGCGGCCGGCGATAACGGCACCTCGATTGGCGCGGCATTTTACCTGTATAATAGTGTATTGAAGAATCCACGGGTATTTGTCCACGACAATCCTTATGTCGGAAATGAATACAGTAACGAGGACATCGAAGCCTGCCTGAAACAATGCAAGCTGAATTACCAGCAGGTGGACGACATCACCGCCAGGGCCGCCGAACTTTTGTACGAAGGCAATATTCTCGGCTGGTTTCAGGGGCGTATGGAGATCGGACCGCGGGCGCTCGGCGCGCGCAGTATTCTGGCGAATCCGGCGATTCGTGATATGAAAGACAAGATCAATGCCGAAGTCAAATACCGCGAAGCCTACCGGCCGTTTGCACCGTCGGCAACGGCTGAGAACTGCAAGGAATTTTTCGATATCGACGTCGAAGCGCCGTTTATGCTGAAAGTCTGTGCCGTCAGGCCGGACAAGCGAGACGTGATTCCGGCGGTCACACACGTGGACGGCAGCGCCCGCCTGCAAACCGTGCGTCGCGAAACAAATCCACGCTATCACGAGTTGATTACAAAGCTCGGCGAGAAAACCGGGGTATCGGTTGTATTGAATACCAGTTTCAATATTCAGGGCGAGCCGGTTGTGGAATCGCCGAAAGATGCGATTCGCTGCTTTTTTTCCACCGGGCTGGATTATCTGGTCATCGGTAATTTCGTCGTCAGCAAATAATGCGTATTTCCCCTTGCAAGGTTTGGCTCTTTTTTTTCAATTTGCTTGTCTTATGCCTGTGTGTCTGGCCGCTGTTTGTGATGATCAGCGCGCTGCTTGGTTATTTTTTTGCGGGTGGCGAGATCTTTCACCATTTTCAGTATGAGCCAAAACGTCTGCTGGCGGCGGATTTTCTGGACGGGTTTTTCCGTACCTTGCCGTTTGCCGCGGTAATCGCCGGGGTTGCGGTTTTGTTGCAATTATTCCTGCGTAAAAAAATGCTATTGCTGCTGGCCGGTGTCATGGTCATCGGCATCGGGCTGATTGCGGCCATACTGTTTTATATTCCTGTAACCGCGCTTACTATTCTGTTGTTTGCGCTGCTTTTGCTGAGCTATCTGCTGCTGGTGCTTGCGGGCGGTTATTTGTATTCATGGTGTTCCGATGCGTAAATCCGTACTGTCTTTGTTTATCGCCTCGGCCATGACGTTTTCAGTAGCGGATGCCAAACAACAGGCGATTTTGCTTGGCGGCGGTTATCTGCTTGAAGGTTCCCAGGGGCAGATCGAACTCAATCTCAAGTGGGTACAGGAAATACTGCAAGCACGAGGCATTGAGCCACGGGTTTTCTATACCGACGGTGACGATCAGAACCCGGATATCTTTATTCAGCAGCCGGTGGCGGAAAGTCTGCAGAATCTACAGCCGCTGGCGCGGGTGTTCGGGCAGCAGGTTTTAAACGGCGTCAGCTACCGCAATCACGAGGTTGCCGGGGTGGAATCATCGACCGATCGCGAGACGCTGCTGCCGGTGCTGAACAAGACCCTGCAGAACGTCAAGCCCGATGATGAGCTGCTGTTCGTCTATAACGGTCATGGCTCGCCAAGCGAAGGGGCGGCGGACGAAGTTGCCCTGAAACTCTGGAACGATACGCGTCTTTCCGCCGGCGAATTTCAGGAGACGCTGGCCGGTCTCGATCCCGCCGTAGCCTTCCGGTATGTGTTCACCCAGTGTTACTCCGGTGGTTTTCATCGCCTGATCTACCAGGACAGCAAGGCCGGGCATCAACTGGCCGAGCCCTTGCGCTGCGGTTTTACCGCCGAGTCCGCCTGGCGGCAATCCGAGGGTTGTTCGGCCAGTATCGATATGGGCGATTACCGCGATTATACGACCTTCTTTTTTGCCGCGTTGAATGGCAAGGACCGGCTTGAGCGGCCTTTGCTTGCCGACCCGGATCAAAACGCCGATGGCCGGACCACGCTGCGCGAGGCGCATCTCTACACCCTGGAATATGCACACAGCACAGACCTGTCGCGCTCGTCGAGTGAGGATTATCTCGAACAATGGCGGCCCTGGTATTTGAAATGGCTGCCGCTCAGCGGCGATATGCCGGATAATGAATATGCAAGCCTGGCAAAGTCAGTCGCCACTCACAACGATATCAACGAAACCGGACTGCTCGAAGCCGTGCGTTCGCGACTCGCTACATTGCGTGCGGAGTTTGAGACTCTGCAGGCGCAGCAATACCAGGCTCGTGACGAGGCGGAACAAGTGCGTGAGGCGCTTCAGGGCCGACTGATTGCCCGTTGGCCGCAACTTGGCACGCCTTATACTCTGGCGTACAAAACCCTGTTGCTGGACGGCTCCGATGAGGTTCAGAACTGGATTGTGTCGCAGCAAGACTATCCGCAATTGCGGGATCTGCAGGATTCCGATGCGGAATATGACCAGCAGATCCTGGAGACGGAGCGCAATCTGGCGCAGCTGGAAAAAATCCTTCGTCTGCGCAAACTGGCCTTTTTACAGGCCTGGTTATACGACTACGGCAGCAGCGAGGATATCGCCGGGTATGAGAAGCTGGTCGGTTGCGAGTCCTCGGCCATGTAGCGGTTTGGTCAAAGGCTGACCTGAAATGGTAGGCCGGACATAAAAAAGCCATCCCCAGGGATGGCTTTTTTCGTTTGTCTGCAGCGTTAAAGGAACAGGTAGGTTGCCAGCAAACCGGTGACACTCATGCTGATCGTGTACGGCAGTGCCAGCATGACCATGCGCCCGTAACTCAGGCGAATCACCGGCGCCAGGGCGGAAGTCAGCAGAAACAGAAACGCCGCCTGACCGTTGGGGGTGGCGACACTCGGGATATTGGTGCCGGTATTGATCGCAACAGCCAGTTTGTCGAATTGCGCCATGATCGCGCCGGCCTGCTCGGCCGCTGCTTGCGGGAGCGCCGCCAGGGCGTCGGCACGCAATTCGTTGGGGTTGGTCAGCCGGTCCATCAGTTGTGCGCCGGTCATGCCGGTATCCGGAATCTGGCCCAGCATCTGGATGATATGCGCCTTGGTTTCGGAGATATAGACGGTTGCCACGAAGACATTGTCGGAAATCATCGATAGCAGGCCGTTGACGATATAGTACGCGACCAATTGCGATTGTCCGCTCAGATTGATGACGAAGTCTATCACCGGGGTAAACAGATGCTGGTCGTGAATAACCGCGACAATGGCGAAAAAGACCACCAGCAGCGCGGTAAACGGCAGAGCTTCCTCGAATGCCGCGCCGAGCTGATGTTCCTCGATAAAGCCGTTGAAGGCGGTCAGCAGAACGATTACCGACAGGCCAATGATGCCCACGGCCGCCAGGTGAAACGCCAGCGCCAGGATCAGCCAGATGCCGACCAGCGCCTGGACGACCAGCTTGGCTTTGCCCATCGTGCCGCGTTTTTCTTCCATGGCGATTTCGGTTTCGAGAAGGTGGCTGCGTATCTGACCGGGTAATTCGGCGCCGTAGCCGAAGAGTTTTTTCTTTTCAACGATGTAACAGGTGGCGAGCCCGACGATCAGAACCGGCATCGACACCGGCGCCACTTCAAGGAAGAACTCGGCAAAATGCCAGCCCATTTCACTGGCGATCAACAGGTTTTGCGGCTCGCCGACCAGCGTACAGACGCCGCCGAGCGCGGTGCCGACAGCGCCGTGCATCATCAGGTTTCGCAGGAAGCGGCGAAAAGACCGCAGTTCTTCCCGTTGCAGTTCCTTGACGTGTTCGTCGGTCGTCAGGTCGTGATGTTCGCCGTCGTTGCGGCCGGATGCATAGCGGTGATACACGTTATAGAAGGCATAGGCTACCGCGATGATGACCGCGGTAACGGTCAGCGCGTCGAGAAACGCCGAAAGAAACGCGCCCAGAAAACAAAATAACAGGGAGATGGTTATTTTTGACTGGGTGCGAACCAGAATCCGGGTAAAGGTAAACTGCAGGAAATCCTTCATGAAGTAAATGCCGGCGACCATGAAGATCAGCAGCAGAATGACTTCGAAGTTGTTGTAGGCCTCGTGATAGACCGATTCGGAATTCGTCAGGCCGATCATCACCGCCTCGATGGCCAGCAGGCCGCCGGCCGGCAAGGGATAGCATTTGAGCGCCATGGCCAGTGTGAAAATGAATTCGCCGATCAGCACCCAGCCGGTGATAAAAGGGCCGACGGTGACTAGCAGTATGGGATTGGCGACCAGGAAGGCCAGGATGGCGGCTTTGTACCAATTCGGTGCGTTGCCGAGGAAGTTTCTGGAAAATGCGCCGATTACCGTTGTCGTCATATGTCTGAACCTTCGCTGAGTGTCGGTATTTTAAAAGTGATCAGTTTATACAATGTCCGGATAAAGAGCTTCGAAGGTTCGAAAGGCATCCGGCCCGCAGCACGGGCGTGCTTGTGGAGTGATGTTGCTGTGGTCAAGTTCGACAATTCCATATCTTCGGGAATCCATATCCTGAAAAAAGCGCAACCCCCCGTGCTGGTGGATACACCGTATTATCTATTAGCGTATCAAGGCGAGTGAACTTTAGATTCAGCCTGACCATAAGCCTGTAAACCTTCGGATTGACGATAGTATTCTCCGGACAATTCGCCGCCTCGACAATCGGGAAATAGCGGTGTCGAAACAACCAGTGCAAACCCCGTAATCTTACCCATGCGACAGGATTGCAGCAAAATATATTCAGACCGTTGCAATGCCGAATGCCGCTGCCCACCGACCTCGGAACATGTTGTAGACTATCCCGTTTTGCAGTCGCCGAAACGATTAACCGATTCTTATGAAAAAGCCTGAATTACTTGCGCCGGCCGGCTCTCTGAAAAGCATGCGCCACGCCTTTGCCTACGGCGCGGACGCGGTCTATGCCGGACAGCCGCGATACAGCCTGCGGGTACGCAATAACGAGTTTCACGGTGAGAAGCTCTTGCAAGGTATAGATGCTGCGCACGCGCTTGGCAAAAAATTTTTTCTCACCGTCAATACTTTGCCACGTAACAGCAAACTCAAAACCTTTATCGAGGATCTCAAGCCGGTCGTCGAGGCCGGGCCCGATGCTTTTATCATGGCTGACCCCGGCCTGATCATGATGGTGCGCGAAACCTGGCCCGAGATGCCGATTCACCTGTCGGTGCAGGCTAACACGGTTAATTATGCCGGGGTTAAATTCTGGCAGACGCAGGGAATCGAGCGGGTGATCCTGTCGCGCGAATTATCCTTCACCGACATAGAGGAGATCCGTCAGCGCTGCCCGGATATGGAACTGGAGGTATTCGTCCACGGCGCCTTGTGCATCGCCTATTCGGGCCGCTGTCTGTTGTCGGGTTACTTCAATCATCGCGATCCGAATCAGGGAACCTGCACCAACGCCTGCCGCTGGGACTACAAGACGCTGGCCGCCGAACAGACCGTTGACGACACCTATCAGCCGCAGCAGACGATTTTGCCGGCCGATGCCCTGTCGCGCCCGGTTGAAGAGAACGAGCCGCGCCATCCGCTGGCCGATCAGGTCTATTTGCTGGAAGAGCAAAACCGGCCGGGCGAGCTGATGCCGGTTTTCGAGGATCAGCACGGCACCTATATCATGAATTCCCGCGATCTGCGCGCAGTTGAGCACGTGCAGCGGCTGACCGAAATCGGCGTCGATTGCCTGAAGATCGAGGGCCGCACCAAATCACATTACTATGTCGCGCGCACCGCGCAGGTTTACCGCCAGGCAATCGACGATGCGGTTGCCGGCCGGCCGTTCGACGAAAAGCTGCTGGGTGTGCTGGAAAATCTCGCCAACCGCGGTTATACGGATGGTTTTTATCAGCGCCAGCAGACGCAGGAACATCAAAACTACATGGCCAGTACCGCAAAAAATCATCGCCAGCAATTCTGCGCGGAAATGATCGATTACGACGAGGAGCGGAAAATGCTGGAGCTCGACGTCAAGAACCGGTTTGCGGTGGGTGACAGGCTGGAGGTGATTCTGCCGCACGGCGGTAACCGGGAGTTTGTCCTGGATAAAATGGAAAACCTCCAGGGCGAGGCAATCGATGTGGCTCCCGGCAGCGGGCACAAGGTGCGGATTCCGTTTGAAGGCGCCGTGCCGGACACCTTGCTGGTGGCGCGTTTCGTTTGAGCGTCTGAAGTGGCGGCGCGCCGTCAAATCGTAAGCAGACTTGCATTACCGCCGGCGGCGGTGGTGTCTATGCTGATAACCCGTTCGTTGGTAAAGCGGTAAATATCGTCTTGCTGCGATAATAAGGCAACCCGGGCGCCGTCACGCGCGGCGAGCTGCTTGCGAATGCGCTTGAGTGTTTCCGCATCGGCATCGCAGACCACGCCGTGCAGCCTGTGTTCGTCAAGCAAGACTTCGCTGTCACCTTCGGCGATTTCCAGCAGAGATGCCGACAAACCCGCGGCTTTTATGGCCGTTGCTGCTCGCGTGGCGAAATCGCCGGCTTGCAATACGACCGAATTACCCGCCAGTAGCGACACTATCATCTGTCGGCTGAGAGACGCCTGGTCGCCCTGTGCGTCGCCAAGACAAAACAGTTTGCCGCGCGGGTGCAACGCGATGGTGTTCATTTCGCCGGTCGGGCCGTCGAGAATCACCGGACTGCTGGAAAACTCCCTGAAATTCAGCAAGCATTGTTTGGCGACGTCCGCCAGCGGTTCACCGAGTTCATGCGCGAATTTCATCAAGGCGTCGAAACGAAAAGCGGAGTTTTCCCAGGATTGCCGCTGATCGTCGAAAACCTGCCGGCGGTCGGCGGGAAGCCGCTGGATTGTGTCTCCGGCGCGGCAAAAACGGTATAAATAAAATGGCCCGCCGGCTTTGGGTCCGGTGCCGGACTTGCCTTCTCCGCCAAACGGTTGAACGCCGACAACCGCGCCGATCTGGTTACGGTTGACGTAGATATTGCCGACATGGGCGCGCTCACAAACCCGCTGGATACGATCGTCGATACGGCTTTGCATGCCGAGCGTCAGGCCGTAACCGCTGGCGTTGATCTTGTCGACCATCTCGTCGAGCTGATTTTCACGGTAA
>JAGRHW010000770.1 GCA_020444765.1 Gammaproteobacteria bacterium
GTCGGCAGAGTCCCGGATCGCATACCCCGCTCATGACCACCGCCATGTATTTGGGGCGCCACCTTGACTCCCGAGGAGCGATTAACGTAAAGAGCACCGACACCTTTTGGACCATAAATTTTGTGAGCGGAAAAAGACATCAAGTCCACGTTAAGTGCTTGTAAATCAATAGGCAATTTCCCTACGGACTGAGCTGCATCGACATGAAAAAAAGCCGGATGTTTTTGCAGGAGTGCGCCGATGGATTCTATGTCGTGAATCCCCCCCGTCTCATTATTGACGTGCATGATCGAAACCAGGCAAGTATCGTCACGCAGCGCTTCGACAACCTGATGAGGCTCTACCACACCACATTTGCCAGGCTTGAGTCTGGTAACTTTGCAGCCCAGCCGCTCCAGAAATGCACAGCTGTCCAGAACCGCTTTGTGTTCGATCGCTGAGCATATTACGTGACCAGGCTTTGCATTACCCCCCTCAACCACTCCTTTTATGGCCAAGTTGTCT
>JAGRHW010000771.1 GCA_020444765.1 Gammaproteobacteria bacterium
AAATTCTATTAATTACGAGCGAGTCTTTCGTGTCGAAGTTTTTGTCGACTTGGTTTTAAATATAGACACGACATATTTGATGATACGAAATGGGATAATTATGGTACCCTGCAGATGTATCTAGCGCACATCCTGTATTCAAAATTCCTTAATAATTTCAATAACTTACAAGAATTGGTCGGGGAGACAGGATTCGAACCTGCGACCCTCTGGTCCCAAACCAGATGCGCTACCGGACTGCGCCACTCCCCGAATTAAAATATTCACTGCATACCGCGAAGATCACGACCCAAGCTTCCGCTCCTCGGTGCTTTGCACCTGCGGGGCAGCAAACTTGGGATTGCCACTCCCCGAATCAGAGTTTAACTTTGCAGAGCTAAGAAACTTAATTGAAGTCATATGTAGAAGTCAAATTTTACCAGTGAGTACTTATGAATCTCTTGTTGGAGTTCTTCGTTGACGGGAAAAAATGGCTAGAACAATGGCTAGTATTTCTTAAAAC
>JAGRHW010000772.1 GCA_020444765.1 Gammaproteobacteria bacterium
CGGGTGACCGAGCTCAACGAGGCGTTCCTGCGCGCGATGGGCGAGTACGGCTACGAGGCGACCTACCGGGGCGTCTATCCGATCAAGGTGAACCAGGAGCGCTACGTCGTCGAGCAGCTCCTCGCCGCCGGACGGCCGTACAACTTCGGGCTCGAGGCCGGCTCCAAGCCCGAGCTGCTGGCCGTCCTCGGCATGCTCGACAACGAGGAGGCGCTGGTCATCTGCAACGGCTACAAGGACGAGGAGTACATCGAGACCGCGCTCCTCGGCTCGAAGCTCGGCAGCCGCATCGTCCTGGTGGTCGAGAAGTTCTCCGAGCTCCCGCTGATCGCCGAGGTCGCGGAGCGCACCGGCGTCGCGCCGACCATCGGCATCCGCGCCCGGCTGACCGCGCGCGGCGCCGGGCACTGGGAGGCCTCCGGCGGCGACCGCTCGAAGTTCGGGCTGGGCGCCCGCGGCCTCGTCCAGGCTGTCGAGTTCCTGCGCGAGCGCGGGCTGCTCG
>JAGRHW010000773.1 GCA_020444765.1 Gammaproteobacteria bacterium
GGCCTGTTCGATCCCCTGCTCCTGACCCTGGGTGTCCTGTCGGTGATCGTCGTGGTGGCCGTGGCGCTGCGCATGGACGTGATCGACCATGAAGGCCACCCCATCCACCTGACCGTGCGCGGCCTTACCTACTGGCCCTGGCTGCTGTGGGAAATCGTCAAGGCCAACGTGGACGTGGCCAAGGTGATCCTGGCCCGCGACCTGCCCATCGAGCCCACCGAGATCTGCGTCAAGGCCGGCCAGGCGGATGAACTGGGCCACACCATCTATGCCAATTCCATCACCCTGACGCCCGGCACCGTCAGCCTGGACGTGGAGGACGGGCTGATCACCGTGCACGCCCTGACCCAGCAGGCGGCGGCCGACCTTTCGACGGGGGAAATGGACCGCCGCGTCACCGAGCTGGTGGACGGCCGCAAGGCCATATCCCGGGGGCTGCCCTGACCATGTATGCCGCCGCCGCCGCCGCCGTGCTGATCGTCATGCTGATGGCCCTGATCA
>JAGRHW010000774.1 GCA_020444765.1 Gammaproteobacteria bacterium
TGGTGAATCCAGTAGGCGAGCGGATAGCCCAGCAGCACGCAGGCGGCGGTTGCAATCAGCGCGATCTCAAAGGTATTGCCGAGCACCTTGATATAGACCGGGGTGCTGACCAGTTTCTGATAATGTACCCAGGGCGCAGCAGCGTCGCCGATACTCCAGCTCAGCATGAGCAGAATCGGCACATTAAACGCCACCAGCATGATCAGAGCCAGCGGCAGAATATACGTGATTCCGCTGGCAAAGGATTGGCGGCTGGAAGGCCCGACAGCCTGGACTGCGACAGCATTATTCATAACTATCAAAGTAGCAGAAAAAAACGCTTCGGTGTAGTGATGCCCGGTTTTTGAAGATGCTGGATTCCCGCCTGCGCGGGAATGACGGAGACGGATGAGGTGTGATCTGGATTCCCGCCTGCGCGGGAATGACGGAGACGGATGAGGTGTGATCTGGATTCCCGCCTCCGCGGGCGTGACGGGGTCGGATGAGGTGTGACTGGATTCC
>JAGRHW010000775.1 GCA_020444765.1 Gammaproteobacteria bacterium
GCACGACGCCCCACAGCCCGGCAACCGCTTCGGCGAGCCAGCCGCTGGCCGCAACCGACGGCAAGCCCCAGGCCGGCGCCAAGAAGCTGACCAGCAAGCGCAAGCCGGCCCACAAGCAGCTCGCGAAGAAGAAACTGTCCAAGCGCGCCGCCTGATCGGCACCTGCGCCCGCGGCACCGGCATCGCTGCCGCCGCGGCGCTACCATGGTCGACATGCATGCGAACACCCCCGATGCCGCCGTCGCAGCGGTATTCGACTCCTTCCCGCCGGCACCACGCAAACGGCTGCTGGCCATACGCACGTTGATCCATTCGGTGGCCGCCGCCACCGACGGCGTGGGCGAGATCGAGGAAACCCTGAAATGGGGCGAACCCGCCTACCTCACGACGCGTTCGCGCAGCGGCAGCACGATACGGCTGGGTTGCCCGACATCGCAGCCCGGCCATTGCGCCGTGTATTTCAACTGCAACACCACGCTGGTCGACACCTTTCGCAGCCT
>JAGRHW010000776.1 GCA_020444765.1 Gammaproteobacteria bacterium
GTCATTTTATTTTGAAAGGTATTCATGTTGTATCAAACTACTATAAATATCAGCATCATATGGAAAAGAAAAAAGTATCAAAAGAAAAGCAGATCGCTATAAAAGAGCTATGCTTTATTGAACTTTAAATTTTGGGGAGTTCTCAGTAAATAATTTTTTATAGGGCTGGCTATTCCCCTTTTTTTTTGCTAATCTTCGCGATTCAACTATGGTGGCTCTATTGGTCCCTTCGCGGCGATAGATTGTGAACCCCGTCAGGCCCGGAAGGGAGCAGCGGTAACGATTGATTCGAGCGCCGAAGTGCGGCTCTTAGAGCTGCCACCCAACATATGAAACATTAATATGAGCTATCTGGCACTTGCCCGTAAATGGAGACCACGTACATTTTCTCAGCTGGTTGGACAAGATCATATTAAAAGCGCCTTAATTAATGCGCTCAATCAGCAACGTTTACACCATGCCTATTTATTTACAGGAACACGTGGTGTAGGAAAAACAAG
>JAGRHW010000077.1 GCA_020444765.1 Gammaproteobacteria bacterium
GACCCGGACGATCCGCGTCTCAAGCAGGTGACCCGTCCCCGCGCCGAACCCCTGATGGTGCGTATCCGCACCCGCCACGACGTGCGCCATGTCTGGGCAACGTTTTCCAAAGATCAGATTGATCTGAATTACGCCAACCCCGACGTGCTGTTACAGGCACTTGATATCCTGTTGTATTACATCCGCCAGGGCGCGCGGGTGATTCGGCTGGATGCGGTGGCTTTTCTCTGGAAACAGCTTGGCACCTGCTGTATTCATCTGCCGCAGACTCATGAAATCATCAAGCTGATGCGCGATCTGCTCGACGATCTGGAGCCCCGCGTGATTCTGTTGACCGAAACCAACGTCCCCCACAAGGAGAATGTGAGTTATTTCGGTAACGGCGATGAAGCGCATATGGTGTATCAGTTCAGCCTGCCGCCGCTGATGCTGCAGGCGATTTACAGTGGTTCGACGCTTTATCTGCATGGCTGGCTGAAAAACCTGCAACCGGCGCCGGCCGGCTGCACTTTTCTCAACTTCACCGCCTCACATGACGGGGTCGGTTTGCGCGCGCTTGAAGGTATTGTGCCCGAGGAAGAGCTCGGCGATTTACTTGAGGCGATGCGTCATCGCGGCGGTTTTATTTCCCATCGGACCCAGCCCGACGGTACGCAAACGCCTTATGAACTCAATATCAGCTATTTCGACGCGCTGCGCGATCCGGATGTCCATCACGACAGATGTCATATCAGCCGTTTTCTGCTGTCCCAGACGGTGGCGATGTCATTGCAGGGCGTGCCCGCGGTTTATATTCACTCCCTGCTGGCGACGCCGAACTACCATGAAGGTGTCGAGAATACCGGTCGCACCCGCACGATCAACCGGCGGCGCTGGCACCTGGGTGAGCTGATGCCTGTTCTGGAGGATCAGGATTCGGCGGCGCACACGGTGTTTACGGTGCTGCGTCAACGGCTTGCATTAAGGCGTTCGATCGCCGCATTTCACCCGGATGCGATACAAACGGTATTCGATCTTGAGGATGGTTTGCTGGGCTTGCGGCGGGTTTCGCTGGACGGTCTTCAAACCGTCACCGCCTTGTACAATTTTACTCAGGTCGCCAGAGAAGTCAGCCTGCGGGAGATCGGGCTGGCGGGCATGACGCCGGTGGATCTGAACGATTTGATCAGCGCTGAAGCGCCGCGCTACAAGCCGGACGCTGCCGATCAGCTTGTACTGCCGGCCTACGGCGCTTACTGGCTGTGTGCCGCCGAGAATCAATAAACCGGCACGGGCCTTGTTTTATGCCGTCCGGTTATCCTGTTCCACGGCATCGAGAAAGCGCCCGGCAAAATCGGGCACGGCATCGAATATCCTTAACCAGTTGGGAATAAACGGCACTTCCATCGGATTGGCCAGATAATGTTCGCCGGCCGTGATGATGCTGCGGGCAAACAGTTCGACCGCCTCGGTTTCAGCATTCAGGTTTAATGCAAGCCCGTTGATCGTGGCGTCGGCCTGGTATTGTTGCACGCGGTCCAGCGCGACGCGGAAATAAGTCGCCTTGATGGAGCGGATGGTTTCGTTATGCAATACCACGCCCTCGGTGGCAAGCTTGCGGAACAGGGCCTGACAGATTTCGATGCTCATGCGGTTCAGGCCGCCTTGATCGTTGTTCTGCGACAGGTCCTGGTGTTTGTGATCGTAGCGGTCTGCGATATCGACCTGACAGATGTGGTGCGGCGAGATATTCCGGTAAACTTCGGAAAGCACGCCGATTTCCAGGCTCCAGTCCGACGGTATCCGCATGCTCATCGCCTCATCGCGTTTCATGGCGAACTCGCCGGATAGCAGATAGCGGAAGTTGTCCAGATATTCGAGAAAATCCAGCGGACCCAGCACTTTTTTCAGTGCCGAGATCAAGGGCGAGGTAAACAGGCGGGTGACGCGCCCGCCGAGATAGTTCTGATCGGATACCCGCGAGTAATAACCCTTGCAGAAGCGGAAATCAAAGCCTGGGTGGGCGACCGGGTAGAACAAACGCGCGAGCAGAAAGCGGTCATAGGTCACGATATCGCAATCGTGCAAGGCGATCGCCTCGGCGCGGCCCTGTGCCAGCAGATAGCCGAGGCAGTACCAGGCATTGCGGCCTTTGCCGGGCTGGGTCGGTGCCAGCTTGCGTTGTTCGAGTTCGGTGTGCAGAGCAAGCAGCCGCGGGCCGTCGTGCCAGAGAATGCGTTTATACTGAGGCAGGCTGGTGAAAAACTCGCGAGCGTGTAAAAACTGTGCTTCATCGGCCGCATCGAGTCCGATGATGATGTCGTCGATATAGGGAACCAGTTCCAGTTCCCTGACGATCTTCGGCAGCGCCGGACCATCCAGCTCGGAATACAGGGATGGCAGTATCAGCGCCATCGGATTGGTTTTTGAAAACTTGAGCAGTTCCGACTCAAGCCCTTCGATAGACCGGTCGCGCAGGTTATGCAGCGTGGTGATGATACCGTGCTGCGCAAAATCAGACATGAGGTTTTGACTCCTGTTCAGTCAGGATGTAATGAATGGCTTCGTTCCAGCCATGGGGGCCGATCTGCCGGGTTTTCAGCGTGCTTTCTCCATCCGGAAAATCCATCAGACTGCCGTCGTGGCGGCGGATGATCACCGCCGTATCGGCGATGGCCAGCATGGGCAGATCGTTGGGGCTGTCGCCGAGTGCCACGGTTTTCATACCCGGGCCGATTATTGCACGGTAGTGTGACAGCAGATGTTCGACCGCGGCGGCCTTGTTCGTGTTACCCAGCAAATGATAGAAGCGCCCGCCCTGCAGGCAGCGCCAGCCTGCGGCCTCGACATCCTTCAGGAACCGTTCGAAAGCCTGTTCCGTATCTTCCCATACAAACGGCTCAGAGCCTTCGCGGGCCTTGGCCATGGCTGCTTTTTCCGGCGACAGGCCGGTGCGGTCGGCGAGCTCATCGGTCTGCATGTCGGAAAATCCGGTAAAGCTGTAGCCTTTTTCGTCACGCAGACGGTGCAACCACTGACACAGTTCCGGGTAGTCCGGCGATAAGCGGATCAGGCTGGCCGTTGCGCCAAAATAGCCTTCGGGTATCGAAACCAGGGCGCCGTTTTCAAGCACGCAAGGGTGCCGCAGTCCCAGTTCCTCCAGCAGTGCATGAACTTCGGGCAGGGTTTTGCTGCTGACCACCACAACGGGCACACCAAGCGCACGCAAGTCATCCAGCGCCGGTGCGGCCGCGGCAAATGAATAGTCGTGATGGTCGAGCAGCGTTCCGTCCAGGTCGGTCAGAATGACCAACGGCAGTGCTGGGCGCTGAAAAGGATGAAACATAGAGCTTTCAGCCAATGAATGTGTCTGAAGAATAATCACCCCATCGGGGATTGTCCACCGCAGAGGAAAATCTATCCTGTTGAATTTAATTACTTAATGCTTTTTTGGCGGTGATTTCATTGATTATTTTCAATGTTGAAGCGTGCCGGCGCAGACCGCTTCGTGAGTTCCCATGCGGTAAATGTTCTGCCTGATCAGTGTTTTCCTTCGTACCCGCCCGGAAAAAGTTGAGTCATAAATAGCTGCATTAAGTGGATGAATGCTTGTTTTTTTAAATGAGAATGATTATTGTTATGTTTCTCAGAAAATAAACTTGCATGACCTGCGCGCAGCGCAGGCGCAAGTGGACAAAGCAACCGCATCCAGGAGAAGCAATGAACCCCAAAGAGCTTAAAGCAGCCGGTATGAAGGTCACTCTGCCGCGTATCAAGATTCTCGACATTATGGAGAACGCCGAGGACCCGCATTTGACAGCGGACGATGTTTACCGGCAGCTGCTTGAGAATGGCGAAAATATCGGTCTCGCCACTGTCTATCGGGTGCTTATGCAGCTCAGCGAGGCGGGCCTTGTGCACCGGAATTATTTCGAAGGCGGCAATATGGTTTTTGAGCTGAACCGGGGTGACAGCCACCATGATCATATGATTTGCCTGAAGTCGGGCCGTGTCGTCGAATTCTACGATGAACAGCTGGAACAGTTGCAGCTTGAAATCGCCAAAAAACATGGCTTCAAACTGACCGATCACACGATGATTTTGTACGGCGAGTTTATCGGCGATCCTGAAAAAAATAGTTAATCGTCCGGGGCTGTTGCTGAACGGGGCAGCGACAGCCGGTTAAACGCCATTCAATCAGCGCTTGTTCGGTGAGTAACGATGATTTTATCGCCTCGTATACGGTATTGTATTGTTTTTTTATGTCTTCTTCCCTTGGACGGATTTTCCGGGGAGCCTGCGGTTGACAGAAAGGATGTCGGCTCACTGGACATCATCGGCAACAGTCTTTCGGTAAAACGATTGGCCGACACGCCGGTTAAGACAGAAATCATTTCGCGCGAGCAAATGCTCAAAACCCATGCAACCGACCTGGTCGATGCCTTGCGCTATGTGCCGGGCTTGCAACTCAAGGAAATCCACGGCAAAAGCGGTACGGAAATCTGGATGCAGGGTTATGACGCCGATCGCGTGCTGGTGCTGATCGACGGTGATCCGGTTTCCCCAAGCACCGGGACGGCGGTTGATATCTCACAGATCGCCATCGGTGATGTGCAGCGAATCGAGATCACCAAGGGTGCGGTGTCGGCTTTATACGGCGCCGCCGCGATGGGCGGGGTTGTTAATATCATCACCCGTGAACCGGAAGCTTCGCAAACCGCGGGGCTTGAACTCAGCGCCGGCAGCTGGGGCAGTCAGAACAACCGGGGACCGGTGGCCAGGGAGCACGGCAGGTTGGAGCTGTCCGGCCGGGGGCGGCGCGGATACTGGCAACTGGTTGCGGATGCCAGATTTTCAGACGGTTTCAAGGCCACCGATGAAGGACAGGCGACTCAGGGCTGGGAAGGGCACAAAGCGAATCTGTCGGGCAAATTCAGTATCGATCTGACCGATAAAACCCGCCTGAAACTCATGCCGAGACTGTTTCACGAAGATGCCAGGACGATTATCGAAAATTTCGTGCCGGGTGTCGGAGACCTGCCGGAAAACAAGATCGATAAAACAAGCCGTAGTCATCTGGCCGCCGTCCTGACGCATGAACAGAATGCGGATTCGTTGTGGACGTTTCGCCTGATGTATGAGGACTTCGGTAATGAAGCTTTGCAGGACCTTATTGCAACTCCGGAGAAGGTCGAGAAAAACCGTGAATCCCGGCTCGAACTGGGCGGAGCGGAAATACGCTATGAAAAAACCTTAAACGATACTCACACGATTACCGTCGGTGCCGAATACGAGTTCGGCAAGATGAATGTCAGCTTGACCACGGACGATGTTATTACCGTTGATGAAGTCGCTGACGAGACAAGCCGCTCCAGCCAGTTTTACCTGCAGGACAGCTGGTTTGTCCGCGACAACCTGGAAGTGATGCCCGGCGTGAGAGTCCATCAAAGTGCCGGTTTCGGCAGTTATGTCTCGCCGATGCTGAGTGTTCTGTATTCTCAAAACGACTGGCTGCCGGGTGAGCTCAGCTACCGGGCCGGGATAGGCAACGGCTACAGAACGCCCAGCCTGAAGGAGCAGCACTATATCTTCGATCACAGTCATCTGGGATACAAAATCATCGGTAATCCGGATCTGGACCCCGAGAGCTCGATCAGCTATCAGGCGGGAGTGGAGTGGGTTTCACCCGATAATACACTGCTGGAGCTGTCGGTATTCAGGAATGACAGCCGCGATTTGATAGAAACCTCGCTTGACCCTGAAGCGTCCGCCGAGAGCGGTTTGTCGATTTATAATTACCAGAATATTGACAAAACCCGTTCGACAGGATTTGAAGGGCTTTACCGGGTGCCATGGAATCCGTTGGTCAGTACCTCGCTGAGTTATACCTTTCTTGAAGCGAAAAATCTCTCGACCGGACGCATGCTTGTCAGGCGTCCGAAGCACGAACTAAAGCTGGGGCTGGATCTGCAGTTGACCGATAGTATCGGGCTTGTCTTAAGGCTTAACACACAGTCGAAGGAATATCTTGACGAAGAAAACACACGGACATCCCCCGGCTTCTCGACCCTGGATATCAAGCTCAACCATACGCTCGGGTCGGAATGGCAGATTTTTGGCGGCGTTAATAACCTTACCGACGTGCAAAGGGATTTTACCGGGGAGGATTTCCGTCCGGTTGAAGGCCGGTATGTTTATGCCGGGTTCAGATTCAATACCAGCAGGCCTTGAAACAGGTCTGATAAAACAACCCAGAAAAGGAGCTATTTATGAAAAAGAAACATCCATACAGTTTTACCGTTGCCTGTTTATTGTCGGGAACGTTGCTGATCGGCTGCAGTTCGGACGATTCGGGCGATGACGATCCAGGCACGGAGTCCGAGGCGCCGCTGAGCGGAGATTCCGGTACCGGTGGCAGTTTTGCCGCGGCGGTCGATTCGCCGGTTCTGGATTTTTCCAATACCCAGGTATTTTGGGATATGGAGTCCAATTCCGTGGTTTCGGCGGATGACGACTGGGAGCTTGCGGTGCGGGCGACGGAACGTGATTACCAGATCCTCGTCAATGGCGGCGCATCCGGGAATGCAAGTGCGGGCGTCGGCGTGCTGCAGGTGGGCAGCGCCTTCGAGGTCGATGACCCGACCGACACCGCTCAGGTTTATCAGTATTTCGGCGACTCGGTCAGTGGGGCGTTGTCGATGCCGGGCAGCTTCGGTCCGTTCGAGTATAACGTCGAAGGCAATCACGGCATGTGGCCGACCTTCGCGACCTATCTGCTGAAGGATGGCAGCGAAAATCTGTACAAATTCCAGATTCTGAGCAACAACGGTGAAGACGGCTCGCTGGCCAGCGGTCATCTCGTTGTCCGCTATGCGTCGGCCGCCAGTGGTATTACAACCGCGCCACTCGACGCCAGCGCTGCAACGACCACGGCGGCGACCTTCGATCTGATCAACGGGACTGTAACCAGCGGCCCTGACTGGCATTTTGCCTACCAGCGATATATCGGCTTCAAGCTGAACGGCGGCGATAGCGGTGACGGCGGTGTCAGCGGCTGTGTGGCGCATAGCTACGCTGATTTGTACGATGCCAACGGCGAGCCGGTAGCGGAGAGTTTCAGGCTGTATACCGGCGACAATACCCTGGCCGACTTCGAAAGCGTGGAGCTGGCCGAAAGCGCCTGTCAGGAGTCGATGGCGGAAGACGCAATCCAGCCCTATATCGAATCCGCACAGTGGCTGCAGGCTGACTATTCGGCGAACGCACCGGTTTATTCGGCCAGTGACGAACCGAGCAATGGCTGGATCATTCGGTCCGCGCAACAGACCGGTGACGATTACAGTTACGCCCGGGTCAGGGTCAAGGAATTATCCGTCGATTTGAGCGGAACACCGGTGCGCCAGCTCGTACTCGAAGCCGAACACTGGCAAACAGAGCCGTAATCACGAAAATAAAATAATTAGTTGCAAATGAGAATTATTTTCATATAATGAATCTGTGTTTTATAACTGTCTCCGTTTATTTAAGTGATAAAGCACACGCTCAGCATTTAGCGCAAGCCACCCATACGCAAGTTCAGGCAGCCAGCGAATTTTAATTTCTACTTTAGAATTTGCTATGCAAGACATCTTCGATACCAAACCGGATACACCTCTCGCCGTCGGCGGAATCGATGGCCTGCCGTTACTGAATACCGCGGATCTTTTCGGTAATTCATCAGAGATAAAGATAAATCATCGCGATGAAATCTACCGCTTGAGAATCACGCGCCAGGGCAAGCTGATTTTGACCAAATAAACCACTTTTCCTAAGAAGGGGGGGGGGAGATGTCGGCGATGGACAGGTTTTCAGAAAGTGTCGGGAGGGATCTGCCCGAATACGGTCAGTTCCGCTACGAGGCAATGGATGAATGTGAACAGGCTCTGAACCTTATACAACTGTGTAACGCAGCCGGGACCGGCGGCCTTCATGAGCTTGTTTTTCCCGTGTTTTTCAGAGAGCTGTTGGAAAAATGATGATCTTCAGGCAAGCAAAATCAGGATTTGTTGCAGGTGCCCTGCTGGCGGCTTTGTTGGTGTCGTTTGCCAGTCCGGCTGCGGATAAAGCCTATCGGCGCATTGTATCGGTAGGCGGCCCAATTACCGAAATTATCTACGCTCTGGGCGAGCAATCCCGAATCGTCGCGATCGATACAAGCAGCATCTTTCCTGCTGAAACGGATTCACTGCATAAAGTGGGTTATCAGCGCGCCCTTTCGGCGGAAGGCGTGATTTCACAGCGACCGGATCTGTTGATCGCAACCGATGCCGCCGGACCGCAGAACGTTTTAAAACAAATCGCCGGCACCGGCGTGGATATGCATATCATTCAGGCTGAAAATTCCTATCAGGGCCTGCTTGAGAAGATAAGCAGCGTATCGAAAGTCATGGGTGTGCCCGAAAAAGGCGAGAAGCTGATTGCGTCGATAACAAACAAAATGGAGCCGGTTCTCCAGGCGGTTAAATCCCAAAAAACATCGCGCGCCAGGATTGTATTTTTATTGAATGTAGGTCAGGGGCCTTTAATGGTTGCAGGACATTCGACGGCAGCCGATTCGATCATAGGTCTTGCCGGAGGGGAAAACCCGATGGCGCATTTCGAAGGCTACAAGCCTGTCAATGCCGAGTCACTCGTCGCGGTTAATCCGGACATCATTCTGCTTACCAATCGAACCCTGGATGCCATGGGGATGGAAGGCGTTCTCGATGTGCCGGGAGTCCGGCTGACCGCTGCTGCCCGAAATAACAGGATTGTTGCCATGGATGGCCTCTTATTACTTGGTTTTACGCCACGTCTTCCTGAAGCGATTCGAGAGTTAAATGACTATATCAATTCCTGAAAAAAGCATGATCGACAGTAATACAGGCCTGGCTGACGATATTCCTTTGGAGACGGTTCAGTCTGCCCTAAGCTATCAGATTACAAAATACGGTTTATCTTCCGCGACCAACTCCAAAACCTGTCTGGCCTGCATGGCAAACAGTATCGTGCAGCATCTGCGGACCTTGATCGCGCACAAAAGCGTCAGCGAAAACAGATCGCTGCGGCTGGCCTATAACGGCATGCTGATCGACTGGGAGCGAATCAAACTGATACATACCCGGGAGCGTGCCGAAAAACACCGTTCGAGACACTATCACTAGTGGATGGAACGCTGGTGCTTTGAGGTTGTCTATGCTGGCGCGCGGGGAAACGCACAAGCTTATGGCAGGTCATGCATTTTCCTTCTATGCAATCGCCTTTAGCCTGTTTTTGCTGGCAGTCGCTCTGTTGTCCACGACGCAGGGCGCGGTTTCCACCTCATTCTCCGAAGTGATGCGGTTTCTCGGCGCGTCACTGGGTATGGCCGATTCACAGCACCTCGACCCGGTCCAGCAGGCGGTGCTTGAAAATATCCGGCTGCCGAGAATAGTTCTGACCATACTGGTCGGCGCAGGGCTGGGTGTATCGGGGCTTGCGTTACAGGGTTTGTTCAGAAACCCGCTGGCGGACCCGGCGCTGATCGGCGTTTCATCGGGCGCCGCTTTGTTCGCCTCCGCGGTGATTGTTTTCGAATCGTCGATAACCGGAACGCTGGTACACAATTATCTGGGCGCCTATATGCTGCCGGTTGCCGCGTTTCTCGGCAGCTTTATCGTTTCCTCGATCGTTCTGCAATTGTCCAGGGTGCGCGGTAAAACGGATATTGCCACGATGTTGCTGGCCGGTATCGCCATTAATGCAATTGCTCAGGCCGGCACCGGTCTGATCACTTATTTATCGGATGACACACAGTTGCGCACCCTCACTTTCTGGTTGATGGGTAGTTTAAGCGGTGCCGATTGGCAGCAGCTGAAAGTCGTTTCTCCCCTGATCCTTCCGGGGATCGTTGTCCTGATAATACAGGCCAGAGCATTAAATGCCGTTATGCTCGGCGAGTCGGTCGCCGAACATCTGGGCTTCAGAATTCAGCGAATCAAGTTGACTATCATTCTTGCGGTATCGGTTTGCGTCGGCGCCGCGGTTGCGTTGACGGGTATTATCGGTTTTGTCGGCCTGGTCGTGCCGCATATAGTGCGGCTGATTATCGGTCCGAATCACCGACAGACGTTTCCTCTGTCAGCCCTGTTCGGTGCCGTGGTTTTATTGTTGGCGGATCTCGTGTCCAGAACTGTGGTTATCCCGGAGGAACTACCGATCGGTATCGTCACGTCGATATTCGGTGGACCGTTCTTTCTCTGGCTGCTGATGCAGCGTAACAGCAGGCAGAGACAGATCTGATGTTCAGCGCTGAGAATCTGAACTTTTCCGTCAACCGGAAAAAACTGCTCGATCAGGTGAGTCTGTCCATCGCGCCCGGTACGGTAACCGCTTTGGTCGGACCGAATGGCGCCGGTAAAAGTACCCTGCTGAAACTGTTCAGCCGTGAGCTGGTGCCGGACAGCGGCAAACTGACGATCAACCGGATGCCGCTTTATACGCTTGCTCCCGAACAGGCCGCCAGATTGCGCGCGATTCTTCCCCAGAAGTCCGATCTGGTGTTTGATTTTCGCGTGTTCGATGTGGTCGAAATGGGGCGTTTGCCGCACAGGCGAACCGTCTCCGGCGAGGTGAACAGGGAGATTATCGAACGGTCGATGAAATACGCGGATGTCTACCATTTGCGCAAGCGGATCTACACCAGTCTGTCCGGCGGTGAGCAGCAGCGTGTTCATCTCGCCCGCGTACTGAGCCAGATCGGTGATGAGCAGTTTGATCAGCCCAGATACCTGTTTCTCGACGAGCCGACCTCGGCACTCGATCCCGAGCACCAGCATACCTTGCTGAATCTGGTGCGGGATTTTTCGCGCAGCCGCAACGTCGGCGTGCTGCTGGTGGTGCATGATCTGAACCTGGCCTCGATGTATGCCGACACGGTTGCCGTGATGGAGCAGGGTGAGATCAGGTATTGCGCGGAACCGTTTGACGCCATGGCCGGCAGTCATGTCGAAGCGGTTTTTAAGGTACAGGCCGATATTCGAATCAATCCCTTTAAAAACTGTCCGCTGGTTGTCACCAGACAGAAAGCGCCTTCCAACCTGCAAAATCAGTTTAAGCCATGAACCTGAAAGAACTCAGATTGAAAAAAAGCCAGGCCCGGCAACAGATCATGAACGATATCATGCTGCTGAATGCTGAACTCGCCCATCTGCGCGGAGTCTTGAGAATAAAACAGTCCATGCTCCGGCAAGCCAATCAGGATATCTACAAGCTTTCCAGGGCCAGCGGCTATCTGGAACTGGTGCCGGGCAAAAAGCGGCTCATGGGTTTAAGGTCCGGGGAGGCTGCGGATGAAGTGAGTGCGCCCGGCTTTGAACTGATCGATGGTGGCAAGGCTGATAACGGCTAGCCCGCCGCTCGAGTGAAAAGTAACCTCATGGCAGCCGGCGCAAAGTGATGAAAATGCCGGCCGCTATACATCTATTCAGGAAGCTTCAGAGTTGACATCGGCCATAAGCGGAGCAGGCGTGCCGGCAGCCAGGTCAGCGTGAACGACACAGTGATTGCGGCCGTGGCGAGCATCATGATCCAGACCAGAATCGCCATCGATGGATGGTTAGCGGCAAAGCACAGTTGCAGGGAAATCAGCAGGCCGTTGATCGCAAGCAATCGCAGTGCAGCCTTGATCATTGGCGTACTTCCGTTGCGGCTTTGCAAGACCCGTTGCCAGTGCGCGTCATTGCTCAGGGCCAGCCATGCAAAACTCAGATAGATAACAAGAAAAGCAGCCAGCAGCATGACAGCGTTGATCGATTCAGCCATGCGTAGTGACTCCCGGGCTTGGAGCGGGCGCACGATCCATCGAATTTTTCGGCGATCTGGCGGGGCTGGTAATACCCATCTCGCGTTTGCGCAGGCTCCGGGCCGTCGCTGCCGAAACCGCTGCGGTTATCAGCAAGCACAAATCGACTCCGGCGACAGGCCAGTAGTTAAAAAGCGTGTAGAGCAGATGATCGCCGGTACTTATCCAGTTGAGAAGCACCGCTGAT
>JAGRHW010000078.1 GCA_020444765.1 Gammaproteobacteria bacterium
ATGTCGGCACCAATGCCGAGATCGTGCTCGGAAACCGGGATCGCCTGCTGGCGGCCTCCAGTCCGACCGGCCCGGCGTTTGAAGGCGCGCAGATCAGCTGCGGCCAGCGGGCCGCCAGCGGCGCGATAGAGCGGGTGCGCATCGACCGACAGACATTCGAACCGAGGTTTCGCGTGATCGGTTGCGAGCTCTGGTCGGATGAGCCGGGCTTTGCCGAAGCGACGGCGGCTATCGGGGTCAGCGGTGTCTGCGGCTCAGGGATTATCGAGGTAATTGCCGAACTGTATCTGGCCGGCGTGATCAACCGGGACGGCGTGATCATGCCGCCGGCCGGGAAATCCTCGCGGATCATCGCCGACGGCCGTACCTATGCCTATCTGCTGCATGAACAGGACGGCGTGGTGCTGAAAATCACTCAGAACGATGTGCGGGCGATTCAGCTTGCCAAGGCGGCGCTCTACGCCGGCATAAAACTGCTTATGGATCATCTGGGGATTTCGCGGCCGGACAAAATCCTTATCGCCGGGGCCTTCGGCAGCCATATCGATGCCCGCTATGCGATGGTGCTCGGCCTGATTCCGGACTGCCGCCTGTCAAACGTCATTTCGATCGGTAATGCTGCCGGGACCGGCGCCAGGATTGCGTTAATGGATCACAAGGAGCGCAGGCTGATCGAGTCCGTGCTGCGCCAGGTGGAAAAAATAGAAACCGCCATCGAGCCGCGGTTTCAGGAACATTTTGTCGAGGCAATGGCGATTCCGCACAAAACCGATTCTTTTGAGATGCTGCGAAAAGAGCTGAGTCTGCCGGAAACTACAGGCAGTGATGAAGGTCGGGAACAGCGTTCTGCCGGCCGGCCGGGCGCCAGGCGTCGGCGCAAAAAATCAGCTTAAGCCAACTCCGGTAGCAGGCTGGACCTTGCCGGCCTGGTGCAGGCGTCTTTCATCGCGTGGCGGTATGCCGAAATAATCCCGGTAACACTTGCTGAAATGCGGCGAGGAAATAAAACCGCAGGCCAGCGCCACATCGACGATGGATTTATTGGTCTGCAACAATAACTGCCGGGCGCGGGTCAGGCGCAGCTCCAGGTAGTAGCGGGTCGGCACGCAGTTGAGGTATTTCTTGAACAGTCTTTCCAGCTGGCGCCGCGAGATGCCGACATAACCGGATAATTCATCGAGGCTCATCGGTTCTTCGAGATTTGCCTCCATCAGCGTCACGGCTTCGGTGAGTTTCGGCTGACTGGTTCCGAGATGCATGCGCAGCGGGGTTCTTTGCCGGTCGTTGTGTCCGCGCATGCGGTCACAAATGAGCACTTCGGATATTTTGCAGGCCAGATCGGCGCCCTGTTGTTCACGGATGATATTGAGCATCATGTCGATCGGCGAGGTGCCGCCGGCACAGGTGTAGCGGTCGCGGTCGACCTCGAACAGATCACTGGTGAAGTTGACCCGCGGAAATTCCTCGCGGACGCTGGCCATGTTTTCCCAGTGTATGGTTGCGCGGTAGCCGTCCAGCAAGCCGGCCTTGGCAAGAAGGTAGGCGCCGGTACAGAGTGCGCCGAGATTGATTTTTTCACGGGCAAGTTTCTTAAGGGACAGCTCGAGCGGGCGGGACCAGTTTTCCTCGATATACAGGCCGCCGCATACCATCAGGGTATCAAGTTGTTTCTGCTCATCCAGCTTGCCGTCCGGTATGACTTGCATACCGCAGCTGGCCGGAGTTGGAGTACCGTCCAGTGTCAGGATTTTCCAGTCGTAGATTGTTCTGCCGAACTCACGATTGGCCAGGCGCAAGGACTCGACAGCCGAGGAAAATGCGATGCTGGAATAATTCGGCAATAGCAGGAAACCATAATGCTGCGTTGCATATTCGGAATTGGCTGATGGCATGGAACCCGGATCGTTTTACTGGCCAGATTGCGACAATATAACGCAACTTTTGTCGTTGTCACATAAAAAAATCACCGTCAGACCGGTGTTGTGTTTTATGTGTAATCAGGGCTTGTAAAATGGTTTTTTGCTGCACCAGCGTGATGAGCCGCATGGTGTTATACGATGTGTGAAAAGGCCGGGCCGGTTTCCGGGGGGAAACGCGGTTAAGAAAGCGGAAAAAGCCATCAGCAAAAAAACGCCATGAATGACGTTTTTTGTGCTGATGCAGGCTATCCGGCCAGCCTTTTCGGACTTGCCCGATCGTCGGGTTCGTACATGCAATATTGATTGCGGCCGTTTTGTTTGGCCCGGTAGACGGCTTCGTCAGCATTGCTGATCAGTTGTGACCAGTCTTTATAGCTTTTTTCGCCATAACAAACAGCGGCGCCTGCTGATACGGTCTGGTGGATGACTTCACCGCTCGACAGCGTTACCGGATTTTCGTTGAAAAACTGAATAATCCGCTCACAGGCTATCTCAGTGCCGGCCTTGTCAATACCCGGCAGCAGGATGGTAAATTCCTCGCCACCGTAGCGCGAGACGATATCGCTGTCGCGCATGCAATCAAGCAATACTTTTGCGGAATGGATCAGCACATCGTCGCCGGCTTTGTGTCCATAGGTGTCATTGATCGCCTTGAAGTGATCCAGATCCACGAAAATCAAACCCAGCGGCCATTCGTATTTTTTGGAATTCTCAAATTCCTGCTTGATGCATTGATCAAAATGGCGACGATTGAACAGTTTTGTCAGGGCGTCATGGCGGCTGACAATTTCCAGTTCTCTCGCCTGGGTTTTTAATTCCTTGGCTTCTTCGTGCAGGGTTTCCGTCTCGCGGATTTTGCTCAGGTTTCTGAGAATCAGAATTTCCTTGGCCTGATCGGAAATGGATTCGAGCAGCTGCTTGTCGCCAAGCTCGATATCGAACATATTCGCCATCATTTCAAAATTGCTCGATACGGACTCGATGATCTGGTTGTATTCCGAGCGCTCGAGCTTGATGACTTTTTCGACCTGATTGATCGAGTTGAAAATCGCGCTTTCGATGTCATTGGCGACGAAGATATCCGCCAGCAGACAGGACGCGCTGACACACCGGGAGATGTCTTCGATATCACCAACGCTTTCGTTGATCAAGGCCAGATGACTGTTGGAGATCGGCTTGATGATTGCGTCGGGGATATTCCATTCGCCAAGCAGCCAGGAGCCGACACTGCTGTGGTCTATGCCAAGGACTTCAATTTCCCTGTGGAGCAAGGCTTCGTGACTGGTCTGCTCCTTGTCCAGGCCCTGATACAGGGTGGGCATGGCCTTGTCCAGCGCGAGCACGCCGATGTCCTGCAACAGGCCGATTAAAAACAAACTGTCTTTTGAAGCCTTGCCAATGTGTTGACCGAATTCCTGACAGAGCAGGGCCGAGGCAAGCGAACGTTTCCAGTAGAGGTTGTAGTCAAGTCCGGAGTTTTTCGTGCTGCTACTGGATTGCTTCAGCGAAAAACTCAGTGCGATATTGAGTGTACCCTCTATACCGAACAGCGTGATTGCCTGCCACAGGTTTTCGATTTTACGTTGTCGCGCGTAGAGCGGCGAGTTGGCCATACGCAACAGTTTCGCGCTCAACGCGGGATCTATGCTGACGGCGTCCGCTACATCACCGAGTGTCGAGGAGGTTGACGAACTCAGTTCGATGATGCGGCTTGCAACGGCCGGCGGGCTGGGTAGATTTGTGCACCCACGCAAGAGTTTTAGTAAGCTGTCGTCCATTGATGGCATACCAGTTTTTGAAAGTATTATAAATTATGCTCTTTTAACGACCGAATACTGAGGTTCCTTGAGTGAAAGCCTGCTGTTTTGTCAAGATATTATTTTTGGTCCTGCAGACTGCCGTTATAAAAGGAAGCAAATGAACGCCGTTAAAATTTTGAACAACCCCTCATGAAAACATTACAGTTGAGGAGGCGATAAGCCGATATCCACATCAGAATGAACATATAGATACGGTCCGGGTTGACAAAATCAGTTACTGCCCGTGATTGCTGAAAACTCCGCAGCGCAGGAAGCGCCGGAGCCAAAATTTATAAAGGAACTATCCCGTCATGCCAGAATTCTTTATTGGAAGACAACCGATCCTCGATCGCAATCTCAAACTGCATGCTTACGAGCTGTTGTTCCGTTCCGGTGAAAAAAATGACTCTTCTGGCAGTCTGGATGATGACTCTGCGACTTCGCAGGTACTGATTACCGCGTTTACCGAAATCGGCCTGGAGAAACTGGTCGGCAACCGTCTCGCCTTCGTCAACCTGCCTTACAAGTTTATCTGTAATCCGGATCTGTTGCCGATGAGTCCGGAACAGGTGGTGCTGGAAGTCCTCGAGACGGTAACGATTGACCAACACAGCGTCGAAGGTATAAAGAAACTGGCGGAGCTGGGTTTTACCATTGCGCTGGATGACTTTATCTATAGTTCTGAATATGACGCGGTTTTACCTTATATCAGTCTGATCAAGCTCGATATCACGCAAATTGAACGGGATAAATGGGCTGAACAAATCTCTGCATTGCGCCAGTATGGTTGTCAGATCCTGGCCGAAAAAGTCGAGACCGAAGAAGATTTCCAGGCTCTTAAAGCGCTGGAAGTGGATTATTATCAGGGCTATTTTTTCGCTAAACCGAAGATTATTTCCGGCAAACGGATCTCTTCAAACAAGCTGATGTTGTTGCAGACATTGGCGAAAATCAATGACCCGAATACCGATATCGACGTACTGCAGGACCTGATCAGCAAGGATGTCGGCATCAGTGTCAAATCACTCAATTATGTCAACTCGGCGGCCAGTGGCTTGAACCGCAAAGTGGAATCGATCCGCGAAGCCATTTTGTACCTGGGACGCCAGACTATCCGCAGCTGGGTAACCCTGTTTGTCATGGCGAGCGTCGATGACAAACCCGATGAGTTAATGAGTATGGCCCTGGTACGCGCCAAATTCTGCGAGCTGGTGGCCCGCGTTGCAGAACTTGAAGGTAAGGACTCGTATTTTACGGTCGGCCTGTTTTCGATACTCGACTCCCTGCTCGATGCGCCGCTTGAAGAGGTTATCGAATCGATGGCCCTGACCGGCGAGATGCGCGACGCGCTGGTCAGCCACACAGGCGATAAGGGCCTGGCGCTGCGCTGCGCGATGGATCTTGAGTACGGGTTCGCTGATGGTCTTTCGTTCAGGGATCTTGATGAGTTGACAATTTCCGACCTTCATCTGGAAGCGATGCGCTGGGCGGACGTTTCCATGCAGGAACTGGGTTTGTCATAAACCCAGGTACCTCCCTTCAACGGTATCCGATGTCTGCCCGGATGCTGTCCTGATCCACGCGTAAAAGTAATCCTTCGGGAAGAATCTTCGCGCGCCTGTCCGGCATCCTGTTGTCGAAACAGACGGGTCAGGCGTCAGGATTGTATTATATTCAGATAAAGGTTAACCGGGCCGACCCCTGTCAGCTGCATTGCAGTCAGCGGACGTATGATACACTTCCGCACAGCTGTTCAGGCCGCCGAAAGAAAGGCCTCGACCATTTTACTGCTGTCTTCGAGTTTATCCGTCAGTCTTGCGATGATGGTGTCAAGCTGATCCGCTTGTAAACCAAGTCTGTCAATCCGCTCGTCATCGAAGGTCTTGAGAGTGTTCCCCTCCAGGGCGTAATCGACCAGGCGGGCCGCAAAACCGACTGTTGCGGCAATATCGGCATAGGGGCCATGGTAATCCGTGTCGTTGTGATACAACAGGGTAGCGGTCAAAATATCCGGAAACCCCCAGACCTGTGAAAGTCTTCCACTGACCATCGGATAACTCATACCGCAATGTTTCAGCAGGCCATCATTTACCGAAACAGTGGGGTCGAGCAGTGATTCATGCAAGGCCGCCGATGTTTGTAACGGTAGCCGGTCAGCCAGCCACAACATGCCGATATTGTGGATAATGCCGGCCGTATGAATGGTGGCCAGCAGCTCGGAGCCGATACTACGGGACTTAGTCGCCAGCAACTTTGCGGTATCCGCTACCATCAGGGCGCTCAGCCAGAACCTGTGGCTGTCGAAACCGTTGCAGCGCATTGGGTTGAACGGTGTTGCGATCGACAGAGCGAGGCTGATGCCACGAACCACCGATAATCCAAGTGTGGAGCAGGCAACAACAATGCTTGAAACGGGAACCACGGGGGCCGCCCAGGCCGAGTTTGAAAGAAACAGCAGGCGGCTGGAAATATCCGGATACCGGCTGATGATTTCGGTTATCTCGCGAAAGCCGATGGTCTCGTCCGTCATGGCTTTCAGGAGTTCGGGCATCCCCATTGCAAGTGCCGGAACCTGATCGCCGGGCATGATCAGATTCAGTGGAGATGACAATTGATTGTCCACGATAGAAAGCTTAGCTGCTGGCATCCCTAGCCCCCTTGGGCACGTTGTTTTTCTGTGTGGTTAAGTTCCTTATCCATGAACCCGGATACTACCAGTTGCGGGATTTCTTCGGCTGGAACCGGCTTGCTGAAGAAATAACCCTGAACGATATCGCAACCGAGACCCTGCAACAGCAAGGCATGTTCGCGGGATTCCACGCCTTCGACGATCACGCCCAGGTCCAGGGCGTTGGCCATGCCGATAATCGTCGATATGATGACGGTCTGTTTTTGATTCTGCAGAACGTTTTGCAGGAATATGCGGTCGACCTTCAGATGATCGACCGGGAAGGTTCGCAGCGAGCCAAGTGAGGAGTAACCCGTGCCGAAGTCGTCAATGGTGATTTTCACGCCCGTCTGCTTTAGCGCCAGCAGATTTTCCAGACTCTTGTCAGCCAGTTGTATGACGCCCTCTGTAACTTCAAGCTCCAGCTTGTTGGCTTTAACCCCTGTCTCCGACAGCGCTTTGATGGTCGAGGGTACCAGCGCGCTGGATTGAAAGTGCGAGCCGGTGATATTGACCGCCATTGTCAGGTCAAGCCCCTGCTGCTGCCAGTCATGAAGTTGCTGGCAGGCTTGCAGTATGACCCATTCGCCCAGCTCGTCGATAAAGCCGATTCTTTCGGCAACGTCGATAAACTGATCCGGGAAAACAAGACCTCGTTGCGGATGTCTCCAGCGGATCAACGCTTCGACACCGACTATTCTGCCGGATCGCAGAGAGACCTGAGGCTGGTAATGCAACTCGAATTGTTTGTCCGCCATGGCGTGACGCAGGTCCTGTTCCAGGGACAGACGCAAATCCACCTGTTGCTTCAGTTCAGGCTTGTAAAACGAGGACTGATGCTTGCCGGAGCGTTTCGCTTCGTACATGGCGGTATCGGCGGCCTGCAGCAGACTTTCCCGGTTGTCCGCATCCTCGGGAAACAGCGCGATACCGATGCTTGAGCGTGGACAAAGGTAACGCCCGTCAATGAAGACGGGTTCGGCTATCTTGTCCAGCAGACGGCTGGCAA
Source organism: Gammaproteobacteria bacterium (assembly GCA_020444765.1). Next base: position 7,396 of record JAGRHW010000078.1, read on the forward strand.
AATCGCTGACCTGTTCGTGGGAATCTATGTCTTCCAGAATGATACAGAATTCGTCGCCACCGAGTCGCGCGACAAAATCGGTTTCACGCATTTCACTGGTAAAACGGGTTGCCATGGTTTTTAGCAGCTCGTCGCCGGCTGCATGGCCCATACTGTCGTTAATATCCTTGAAGCCGTCGAGATCGAGATACAACAGGGCGAAGCTTTCCGAACGGCGCCTGCCGGTCTGGACAAGCTGCTGGAGCTTGGTCATCAGGCGTGGACGGTTCGCCAGCCGCGTCAGATCGTCGGTAAAAGCCATCTTGTGGATCTTTTCCTCGGACTGCTTAAGATCCGTAATATCGCGGATGGTGATCAGGCTGCGCCGTGGTCTGCCTCTGCGGAAGGACAGAACGAATACCGAAACCGTTGCCACATAGACTTCACCGTTCGGCCGGGTGCCCTTGAAATGGCATTCCCAGGATTGTTCACGATTTGATCTTGACGACAGACAATCCAGTCTGTCAGCCAGTGAATTGCCAAGCAGCTCCTCGCGTGACAGGCCGGTAATCTCCGCAAACCGCTGGTTTACCGAGCGGACCTTCCAGTGTTTTCCGGCGACACAGATTCCGTCACTGATATGTTGTGTCAGCAGGCCGGAAAGAGTGATGAATTTGTTCAGGCTCCAGAACAGCAGGATGCCGAGCAGGGACCCGCCGAGAACCAGGGCGAACAATGTGTTGACTGACCGTCCGGCGGAGCGCTTGATCGATTCAGCGTGAGACGGTGCGTCCGGAAGATAGGAGCTGTTGACCAGGTTCGTCAGGCTTGAGTCAATGCTGTTAAGGCTCAAGAAGACCGTCGATGCCGCGAGGATTTCCACCGCGACCAGCAAGCCGAAAGACAAAAGCAGCAGGCGCACGTAGTTTTCGGGAATCAACCCGTCTATGTGTTTCCGGTCAGGTGAGTCCATCACTTACCTGCCTAGTAAGTTGACGGGCGGCTACGGCTGTTACCATGGTGCACCTGCGTGCGCACGAAATGCCTTTGCCGGATGTAAATCGAAACAAATCACGTTCCCCGAATCCCTGGGTGTATCTTCTGTTCAGGTGTTAGCGGCATATATCCGCTCTAGTTTAACCGCTTGCTGCCGGATGGAAGAAAGCCGGAATTAACCCTAAACAAAATGCGCTGCAGGCCGTCAAGATCATTAAATAGCTTCCGGACGCTCTTGTTTTTCTGTAAATAATGCTGGGGTGGGAGGATATTGAAGGGCTGTCACAAGGTAAGTGTCGGGCCCGCTGGGTGGAGCAACTCCACAGGTGTTAAATAACAAGCTTCAGCTTGTAGTGGTTTCAAGGATGTAAAAAAGAACCATGGTCAATTCTGCCAGGATTCAACCTGATGATTCGCTTCCTGCAGCGCAAAACCCGATAAATCTCCGGCCCACAGATGCACCGGCGGCGGATTTCGAATCCGCTCTGACAGCGTTATTGGTGACGGAAGGGGTTATCGATGAGAAACAGCTTCGCTATGCAAAACGCATTCAGGCCAAGCTGACTCAGGAAAAGCCGCTGCTGATCGTTCTGCAGGATGCCGGACTTGTCAACAGATCGACACTGTTGCAAGCCATGCGGAAACTGCCTGTCAAGCCCAAGCTTGGCCAGATGCTGGTGCAGCTTGGCTATCTTGGCGTGGCGGAGTTGCGTAATGCGCTGAGTATTCAACGCGACAGCCAGACGCCCAAAAGGCTGGGTGTCGTGCTGGTTGAGAATAATTTCCTGTCGGAAGACAAATTACTCGATGTGCTTGCCGTGCAGCTTGCGGTGCCGAAGGTCGTACCGGACTTTTCCAAAATAGATAAACAGATTCTGCGTAATATCAATCCGCTCTGGTGCAGTCAGAACCGGATGATTCCTGTGGCCATGCACAAGGGGCGGGTTGTTATCGCGGCTCATGATCCGGCCAGCGAAACGGCCCGGGCCAGCGCGGAACAGGTCTACGGCTCCAAGGTATTACTGGCGATCGCCGGGCGCAAGTCTATCGATGAAGCCATCAAGGCGTTTGACAAAGCCTTGAAACGAGTTGCCGAGGGCAAGAACAAGGTAGGCGGTTCCGAAGCCGTTGAAATCGTCGATACTATTCTGATGGAAGCTCTGGCGGCCGGCGCAAGCGATATTCATGTCGAGCCTATGGAAAGCCAGTTGCGGGTTCGTTTCCGTTGCGACGGAGTGATGATTCCCCACAAGATCCTGGAGAAGCGGCTTGCCGATTCGCTGATCAGCCGGTTTAAGATCCTTGCCGGCGCGGATATCACCGAAAAACGCCGGCATCAGGACGGCCGGATTCTCTTCGAAGATCCCAATACCGGGCACAATGTCGATCTGCGGGCGTCTTTCTACGTCACGATCTACGGTGAAAAACTGGTGTTGCGCGTTCTCAGCAGCAAGGTCGAGATGCTCAACGTGGAGGAACTCGGTCTGCCGCCGCGCGCGCTGGAGAATTTTTATCACGATGTGCTGGATACGCCGAGCGGAATCATACTGATTACCGGGCCGACCGGTTCCGGTAAGACCACGACCTTGTACAGCTGTATTAATTATCTCAACAGTATCGAACGCAGCATCATTACCGCCGAAGATCCGGTCGAGTATCTGGTGGAGGGCATCGCCCAGTGTACGCTGAATTCAAAGATCGATCTGTCCTATAAGAACACGCTGCCGTATATGATGCGGCAGGACCCGGATGTCATCGTACTGGGGGAAATCCGTGACCACTTTTCCGCCGACGCAGCGATACAGGCGGCGTTGACGGGACATAAGGTGCTGACGACGTTTCATACCGAAGACACCATCGGCGGCCTGCTGCGTCTGATGAACATGAACATCGAAACCTTTATGATTTCATCGACGGTGGTTTCGGTGCTGGCGCAGCGCCTGCTGAGGCGGGTTTGTCCGCATTGTGCCGAGCCCTATACACCGGGTTCCAGCGAGTTGAAACGGCTGGGTTATACACCGGGCGATCTGGACGGGGCGAACTTCGTCGTCGGCCGTGGTTGTGAGCACTGCCGTTTTACCGGTTACAAAGGGCGGCTGGGCGTTTATGAGCTGCTGATTCTGAATGAAGAGGTCAAGGACGCGATCCTGCGCAACAAGTCCTCGTTTGAAATCCGCAGGGTGAGTTTTGACACCTCTGAAATGACCACGCTACTGGAAGACGGCTTGTTGAAGGCGGTACGCGGGCTTACCACCTTGTCCGAGGTGCTCAGACACTTGCCGCGCATTGAAAAGCCACGTCCGCTCAAGGACATAAAACGATTAACAGGGATTCGATAATGCAAGCCGAAAAGATTCAACAAACTGATATTTCTTTGCAGGAACTGATAGCCGCCGAACTGTCCAGCAGCGATTTTCAGCTGCCGGTTTTCAACGAGGTCGCACTGAAATTACAAAACGCCCTCGGTGACGAGGACATCACCATCGACGATATCGAAGCGCTGATCATGGAAGACCCGGCGCTTGCCGGTCAGATTTTACGGATGGCCAATTCAGCGTTTTACAAAGGGCTTGGCGAGATCGATACCATCAAGCGAGCGATCCTGCGGCTCGGTTCCGAACAGGTCGCCAGCATGGCCATGCTGGCCTCGCAAAAACAGGCCTACAGCAGCGACAACCGGCAGATTGCCGCTTATATGGAGACGCTCTGGAAACACTCCTTTGTCTCGGCGGTCGGTTGCAAGTGGGTTGCCCAGCATGGCGGATTCGCCAGCGATGCAAGCGTGGCGTTTTTGTCCGGGCTGCTGCACGATGTCGGCAAGCTGGTGATTCTCAAGGTCGTTGAGCAAATCCAGCAGCAGAACGGGCCGAGCGGTGGTATCTCTGACGAGGCGATTCTGGAAATCATCGAAAGTCCGCTGCATACCGAATGCGGCTATCAGTTAATGAAGGCGTGGAACCTTCCCGAGCCTTTCGATCTGGTGGTCCGCGATCATCATGACAAGGATTCGGAGCAGCATCAAATCCTGCTGGCAATCGTGCGCTTGATGAATCAGGTGTCTGAAAGCATGGGCTTCAGCGTCCGCAACGACAAGGATGTCATGCCGGCAGCCAGCGAAGAAGCTCAGCTGCTGGGGCTGTCGGAGATAGAACTGGCGGAACTTGAGATTTTTATCGAAGACACCCTGCAGGTTGACAGCGAGCTTTAACAGGCTGGCTGACTCGTCAGCTGGATTCCCGCCTGCGCGGGAATGACGGCGGCGGTTCGGCACTTTCATGCAGCCACTTCGTCATCCTCGAATGCTTTAGTCGGGAATCCGGTCGCCAACGGAGAGTCCGCAGCTGGATTCCCGCCTGCGCGTGAATGACGGTGGCGGTTCGGCACCTTCATGCAACCACTTCGTCATCCCTAAGCGCTTCAGTCAGGTGAAACGTCATCCCCGAATGCTTTAGTCGGGGATCCAGTACCGCCACCGGCAAACCCGCCGGTTCTGCCTTCCCGCCTTAACTCCCCACGGATCTGCGTGCAAGTTGTTTGCACGCAGATGCCTGCCATTGCAGAATCCAAGTCCAGACGCCCTGAATCAGGGCGGATTGCATTTTGAATATAGAAACTAGTTTAAT
>JAGRHW010000079.1 GCA_020444765.1 Gammaproteobacteria bacterium
GTAAGGGGTTGTCTGCCGGGATTGCGTAAGGGGAGGCGGTATTCACGTCGATGCGCAACAGGCTGCCGAGCAGGGTGGCGGAATTTTGCGCGTTGCCTTGCGGGTCGCCGCCGCCCCCGCCATCGCCAAAACCGATATATAAATATGAATCCGGGCCGAACAGAATGTGTCCGCCATTATGGTTGGCCTGAGGTTGGGCATGTTCCAGCAGGCGTTGCTCGCTGGCGATATCCGCCAGACCATTGGCCGGATCTTGTGTCAGCACGGAGATGACCGAGTTCAGTGCTGCATTGCTGCCGGCCTGTGGTGATTCTGTGTAAGAAACAAAGACCTTGCCGTTGTCGGTAAAGGCCGGATGCAGGGCGACCGAAAGCAGGCCTCCCTCGAAGGTGTCATCGACATGCGCTGAAATGTCCAGATACAAAAGCCTGCTTGTGTCGTCCGGGTTGGTTGAATCGACCCGGAAAACCCGCCCGCCGCGTTCCACAACATAATAACGGTTGCTGTTTCCGGGGTCGGGAATCAGCGCCAGTGGAGACTCGAAGACAAGATTGCCAAAGGCAGGTGCAAGCTGCACGTCGATATCGGCTGGCCCGGCGACATCGGCGCTTATTCCATTATCGCTTTGACAAGCCAAGAGCCCGAGGGTCGAGAACAGCAGGGCGGTCGTCTTTATCAGCCGGGATGTCATATCGATAGGGAACTCCGGTGACAGGGATCAGTCCCGATTCTATGTGAACGGCCGGTCTATTGCCATTAACCGTAATGCTTGAAATTAAATAAAGCGACCTTATGTTACGCAGCTTTTTTTGCCGGAACTATTTAAATCGCTTTGAAATAAAAGTTGATAAAAATTGATTTTGAATACTTGAAAATTAATTCACACACCGCATTTTTCGTTTAACTGAACAAGATATCTTCTCGGCCAGTGCCGAAGAGTTAAATCAATAGGAGAAACAAACAATGTTAGGTAATTTCGGTTCATTCGATAATGGTTTTATTGAGCAGTTCCAGGCCTTGCAGCGTGAATTGGAAAATGCCTTTGGCCGCAGTGCTGACAGCAATGATATTCGTTCGTCGCTACGCGGCAGTTATCCGCCGGTGAATATCGCCAGCGTCGGGGATAAAGTGGCTATATACCTGTTTGCCAGCGGGCTGGATAACGACAAGATAGAGCTGTCGATCCAGAATAATATTCTCACGATCGAAGCGGAACGGCCGCTCGAAGAACCCGCCACAGGTCGCTTCCATTTGCGTGAGCGGGTCAGCGGGAAATTCAGTCGGGTTATTACCTTGCCTGATGATATTGATCCGGAAAAAGTCGAAGCCAATTATAAAGACGGTGTTTTACAGATCAGCGTACAAAGGCGTGAAAAAGTAAAACCGAAACAGATTAAAGTCCAGTAAAACGGGGATTTAAAAATGAGCGAAAATGCAATGAATAAAAACGAGCAAGCCGTGGATAAACCGGTAGTGAAACAGCAACAGGTCGTGGTGCGACCGGCGGTCGATATTCATGAAGACGAGAAGGGTATTACTCTGCTTGCCGATCTGCCCGGTGTGTCCAACGATAACCTGTCCATCGAAGTCGATCAGGACAGCCTGATGATCGAAGGCAAGGTGGAGCTGGATTTGCCGGAAACCATGCGCATGAACGTGGTTAATATGCGCGCGACGCTTTACCGCCGTGGCTTTACCCTGAGCAAGGAACTCGACACCGATAAAATCGAAGCCGTGCTGAAAAACGGTCTGCTGTCGCTGAAGATTCCGAAAAAAGCCGAGGTTCTGCCGCGCAAGATCGAGGTGCGTGTCGCCTGATACCTGCCAGAAAAGGGTCGGGGGCCGGTTTTCGGCTCCCGGCGTCAGTCTGTAACTATTCCCGGGCGCGTTTTATACTGCCGCACAAACAGGTGACGGGTGGATAAACAATGCTGGGTAGATTCGCGGTCCGGGCCGATATGCTCGAACAGCTCAGTGACGATGAGTCGGGGCTGAACGTTACGCCGGTCTGGATCGATGTGGTTCAGCCCAGCGAAGATGATCGTCAGACGGTCCTTGAAGATTACGGTCAGCATCTGCCCAGTCTTGAGGAAGTCGTTGAAATCGAAGCGACTTCGCGGTTTTTTTGCGACGAACACGGCCTGCATATCCATTCTTATTTTATCGATGACCCCTTGCTCGCCTTCAACCATGACGCGACTATGCCGCGTAACGTGTCGGCCTCGCTGATACTCAACGACGGTAAACTCTATTCAATACGCGAAGAGGAGCTGGCAGTCTTCCGGCTTTTCCGGATGCGCGCGCGCCGCGCGGGCAGCGCTGGCGCCACGGGAACGCGGGTGCTGCTGGGCTTGTTCGAAACCAAGGTCGATCTGATTGCCGATCTGCTTGAACGGATCTACCGTGAACTTGATGACGCCAGCAAAACCGTCTTCAGCGGCAACGGCCATGAGATGCATTTCGTCCTGAGCACGATTACCCGCTTCGAGGACCTGAATGGCAAGCTGCGTCTGGTACTCTTGGATACCCAGCGCGCCATGCGGTTTTTGCTGCGCTACGGGAAGCTCGGCGATGAGGATCAACAAAAGGCCCGCGAAATTCTCCGCGATGTGGATTCGCTGACGCCGCACACCAATTACCTGTTCGAGAAAGTCAGCTTTTTGATGGATGCAGCGACCGGTATTATCAACGTCGAGCAAAACAGCATTATTAAAATCATGACCCTGGCCTCGGTGATTTTTTTGCCGCCAACCCTGATCGCCAGCCTCTACGGGATGAACTTTGCCAGTATGCCGGAGCTCGGCTGGACGTTCGGCTACCCGATGGCGATCGGTATCATGGTTCTCAGCGCGATAGCGCCGCTATTCTGGTTCAAGCGCAAGGGCTGGTTATGATCGACGGATAACCCCATCAAATCGGTGTTTAATTCCGACTTGAATAGTCGGATAATCAATTCAGGCTTGTTTCTGAGATCAACATGATACAAACAGACGTAGTGATTATCGGTGCCGGCCCGGTCGGTCTGTTCCAGGTTTTCGAGCTGGGACTCCAGGGCTTGTCGGCGCATATCGTCGATTCCCTGGAAGAGGCGGGCGGGCAATGCATCGAGCTGTACCCGGACAAGCCGATTTACGACATTCCGGCAATACCCGTATGCAGCGCGCGCGAACTTATTGATAATCTGCTCGAACAGATTGCGCCGTTCGACCCGCAATTTCATTTCGGTCAACAGGTAACGCAGCTGGAAAAAACCGCCGACGGGCAGTTTCGTCTGCTGACCAGCAAAAACACCGAATTTTTGACCAGAGCGGTGATTATCGCTGCCGGCGCGGGTTCGTTTACGCCGGTCAAGTTGAGGGTTGACGGCATAGACGATTACCTCGATCGCCAGCTGTTCTATCGGGTCAAGGACCCGTCTGCTCATTATGACAAGGACGTCGTCATTCTCGGCGGCGGCGATTCCGCGCTGGACTGGTCGCTGGCGCTCTACGATAAGGTCAAGAGTCTGACGTTGGTGCATCGTACCGAGAAATTCCGCGCTGCCGAGGCGTCGGTCAACAGAATGCTGGCGTTGAGTGCCGAGGGTAAAATCGATTTTCTGACCGGACGGGTACAGGCATTCAGTCAGCAGGACGGACGCCTGCAAAGTGTCGAGGTGACGCTGAATGATGAGCAGCGCAGCAAGCGAACGCTGAACGCCGATCACCTGCTGGTATTTTTCGGTATGTCGCCCAAGCTCGACGCCCTGGCCGAGTGGGGCCTGGAGCTGGAGCGCAATCTGATCTGTGTGGATACGGAAAAATTCGAAACCAATCTGCCGGGGGTGTTTGCCGTCGGCGATATCAATACCTATCCGGGCAAGAAAAAACTCATACTCAGCGGCTTTCACGAAACCGCGCTGGCGGCTTTTGCCATCAAGGACCGTCTCGAACCGGGTAAAAAGCATTATCTGCAATACACCACCACCAGCCCGCTGATGCATGAGCGGCTTGGCGTTGAATGAGCGCCGAATGGCTGCTGCCCGACAATGCTGAACAATCAGCGGGCTTCGGTTAGAATTAGTCCCTTTTTCTAATGCGGGATACACCAGCCATGTCTGTGCTACCGGTCGTCAGGCGCTTTCGTTACCTGGGCTTGCTTACCATCGCTACGGTCTACACGCTGATTCTGGTCGGCGGTGTGGTGCGCGCCACCGGCTCCGGCATGGGCTGCCCCGACTGGCCGACCTGTTTCGGACAGTGGATTCCACCAACCAGCGAGGCGCAGTTGCCGGAAAACTACCAGCAAATCTACGCCGACCGGGGCTATCTGGAGACCGAGTTCAACGTCCGCAAGACCTGGACCGAATACGCTAACCGCCTGCTTGGGGTAACCACCGGGTTTCTGATTTTCCTGACCACGCTTTTCTCTATTGCCTATCTCAAGCGCGACAAACCGGTTTTTTATGTCACGCTGGCGGCGTTTTTCCTGGTGGCTTTCCAGGGTTGGCTGGGGTCGCGGGTAGTAGCCAGTAATCTGATGCCGGGGATGATCACCCTGCATATGCTGACAGCTCAGGTGATTGTTGCATTATTGATTTACGCCATTGCAAGATCGCAGAAAAAAATATTATCCAGTAATGATTTAAGAGAATTACCTAAAGTATTTTATACAGTCTTGATCGTGGCGATGGGTATGACGCTCGTGCAAATGACCATGGGTACCCAGGTGCGTGAGGCTATCGACATCATTGCTCACCAGTTCAATTACACGGACCGCAATCTCTGGGTCGAAAATCTGCCGGTGATCTTTCTTATTCACCGTTCCTTTTCATCGATTATTTTATTTACCAATCTATGGATCGTCTGGAAACTGTGGCGGGCAAGACAGCATTCAACATTGCTGAAATGGCTGGCGATCGGGCTCGCGGGGCTGATTATCGCGACCATCCTGCTGGGCGTTTCGATGGATCGGCTGCACGTGCCGGCTTTTGCCCAACCGTTGCATATGTGGCTGGCCTCACTGATTTTCGGCACCCAGTTTTTTCTGTTCATGACCGTTCGCTATGCAACGTTTAAGCAAACCGGCCGGACAGAAAAAACCACAAATTTGGCGATACCTGCCGATAAGTAGTCAGATAAGACATAAATTCAACATGCTGAATAATCTGACACAGTACTTTTCTACCGATGCGATGAGGCGATCATCGAAAATGACTTCAGTTCAATCCATTCTGCTGGCGGTGCCGGCACTCCTGGCAAGCTTCGGGGCTGTTGCCGACATTCAACAACGGATCATCGGCGGCGTCGAATCGAGCATTGACAGATGGCCGTCGATGGCAGCGCTGGTGGCAGCGTCCAATGGCACGGCAACGCTTTATCAGCGACAGTTCTGTGGTGGCAATCTTATCGATGAGCGCTGGGTATTATCGGCCGCGCACTGTTTTTTCCAGGAGGACACCCTGACCAGTGGCTGGACGCAAATTCCGGCAGAAGCCATTCGCGTGGTGCTCGGAACCGACAATTTGCTGGACGATGCTGAAGAGCTGGTTGTCACCAATATCATCACGCACCCGGACTACGAACCGGGGAATAATTCCTCTCCCAACGATATCGCCCTGATCGAACTGGCCAATACCAGTGAGGTTCCGGCAGCCCGTGTTAACACCGGTTCGATTGCGACCGGCACCGAAGCGGTCGTGATGGGCTGGGGCGCGACCCGCTATGACCCTTTTACGCAGGAGCCGAGCAATTTTCCGACCTTTTTGCGCGAGGTGGAAGTGCCGGTCGTTTCAAACAGCACCTGTAATGCGTCGAGTTCATACAGCGGTCTGATTACGTCCACGCAAATGTGCGCCGGCGAACAGGCGGGCGGCAAAGACAGCTGTTCAGGTGATAGCGGCGGTCCCCTGATGATCGAGGAAAACGGCGAATATGTTCAGGCCGGTATCGTCAGTTTCGGCAATGGTTGCGCGCTGGCCAATTACTATGGCGTGTATACGCGAGTGAGTTCTTTTGTCGATTGGATTGACGATTATGTCGGCAACGGGATCAGTGGCTCCGGCGTTCCAAGTGGCGGTTCGGACAATCGCGATAAATCGGATGGTCTTGGTGCGGGTTTTATCGGCTTGTATGCGATGCTGCTGTTGGCCGGTCTTCTGCGCGGCCGCAGGCCTGGAAAGTCCTATCGGAGCAAGCCGTGACAGACCGTTTGGGACTGTCCGGTCTGCTGTTTTCATTCTTGCTTTTGGCGGGAGGCTGCATGATCACATCGGGTGCCTTGCAACTCGGACAGGACGCTGACCGGTTCAGCATCAATGAGGTGCGGCTTGGTCAGGATTATCCGGCGGCGCTCGCTGCAGCCGAACAGCAATTCGGCCGGGCAGCAGTTTGCGAGGCGGAAAAAGCAGGCAATCAGCGCAACAAGATGGCCTCTTTGCAGCAGACTTGCATTTTTGAAGAGCTGCGGGGCGTAACCTTAGCCGAACAGGAAATACTGCAGGCCCAATACCAGTTCGGCAACGGCAAGTTGCAACAGGTGGATTTTGAAATCAAGGCGAGCGATGAAACAGCCGGCGAAAAACTGATCGGCGCGATTTCCGAGGCGCTCGGCATGGCGGTTGAACAACAAGGTCCGATGAATTCCTGGGTTGGCGCCAATGACGCGGTGCTGCTGGTCCGGCAGGGCAATTACCGCCTGCGCATCGTCAACCGGCTGCTGCTGCCCGACGATGCCGATTACTCCAGAATCACTCCACGCTCCTGATCGATTGCTGGCTTGTTGCGGCCGTCTCGATCGGCTCGGCGATCGCCACGTAACGCAAGGGGCCGCCCGCCAGCAGGGCATCGAAGGGGTAGCAGGTCATCAGAATCAAGGCGTCCATCCCGGGATCGACCTGAAGTTTTTCCTTACGTGAATCGGCGATCAGGGTTTTTGCCAGGTGATAGTGCCGGGTTTCGCCGGCCAGCGTCGTATAGGCTATCGTCTGATCCGGCGCCAGATCGGCGACAAACTGCAAGTGTGTATCCCGGTGACCGCCCAGCAGGCGTGGTCCGTCCGTCGGCAGTGTCTCACTGTCGAGCAACGCCGGTCCAAACGCCATCGCCTCGCCCGAACCGCCTTCCAGAACGATCAGATCAATGTTTCTGGCCGGCACTTCGAGCCGGGCGGCCACGCGGGTATCGGCCCATGGCCAGGGCTTTTGTGCCTGACCCGTGGCAATGCTCTTTGACCAAGCGGCCTGTAACAAAGTCTGGGCAAGCGCCGCCTTGGCGTGGATATAACCACCTTTCATCAAAGCAGCCGTTGCCAGCAGAATCAGCAGCAGACGGAACAGACCGGCGCGCTTCATCGGCGTATCCTCTGCGCGAGCTTTGGAACAAGACTCATCATCAGCAGCAACAGCGCGGCTGCCAGCCAGGCGTTGGCACCGGTTGCGCCCTGTGGCAGATTGACCATCAGCATTTCATTGCCGGCCGGCAGCAGGTTTTTGATTTTCTCTTCATGCAGCGGGTCCAGCGGATCGCGTACCGGCGTTTTCTCGACCGCCAGAAAAGCGGTGAAAGCACTCAGGATGCCGTGCTTTTCCGACAGGCTGATGATTTCCTCGCGATGCCGCTCTGTGTCGTTGTGTATCCACTGGTCGTTCATCAGGCTTTCTATCTTCTGCCGCGCCCACAGGCTGACCACGCCCTCGGTGCCGCTGACAGCCTGCTCGAGATCGATGGTTTGCCGCCATTCGGCGCCGTTGGTTTTGCCCGTCACGGTGATTTGCCGTAAATCGTCCGGCAGCTTGGCCGCCACAACCAGTGGCTGACCCGCGTACAGGTCCGGCAACGGGGCCGGATAAAACTCCATGGTCTGTGAATCACTTGCCAGGGAAACATCTGTCAGTACCGGGGCGCGCAGGCGCTCGAAAAGAGCCGTCATTGTTTGTTCGGCTTGCCGGGTGTCCTCAATAAAGCTGAATGTGCCGCGACCGAATTCGGCGGCCTTGCGCATAAAAAAACCATTTGGTGCGGAACCGATACCGACCGTGAACAAGCGTGCTGAGTCCAGCTGCGAATGCAACAGGTGCAAGAGTTCCCGCTCGTTGCCGACACTACCGTCGGTGATAAAAATAATCTGCCGCAAACGTTCCGGGTCTTGCTGTTGCAGGGCAAGCGTCAGGGCCTCGCGCATTTCCGTGCCGCCGTCGGCGCCGAGTTGTTTGATAAACCGTTTGGCGTTGGCGATCTGCTGCGGATTGGCCCGTTGGGGGCCTGGGTAAAGTTGCTGCGCGCGGTCGTTGAATTCGATGATATTGAAGGTGTCGGCAGGCTGCAGCTTGTCGAGCGCGCTGAGTAGCGCCGATTTGGCGGCGCGAATCGATTGACCGGCCATCGAGCCGGAGGTGTCGATGACAAGAATCATTTCACGCGGCATCGAGTCAACCGCGCTGGCCGCCGGCGGTGAGACGACCAACAGGCCATAGCGCTCTGCGTCGGATTCCTGTACGTAAAGCGCCGGCTGCGGCTCCGTGCCGCCGGCGGCTTGCCAGCTCAACACGAAATCCCGGTCCATCGCGGTATCGGTCTGGTTGAGTGAAATCAGGTATCGGTCATCCTGCTCGACGATGTCGATCGGGTGCGAGGCGCTGTCGATCCAGTCCAGCGGCTGATCGCTGGCCAGGCTTATCTGCAGCGACAAGGTCGGTGATGTCGCGTCGGGCGAGATTTTCTGCGGTGGCGAAATTGCCACCGCATCGTCGAGCAGGGCCAGCGTTTTTTGCGGGTTTTCGCTGAAACCGGCGGCGGTGATCGTGCCTTCGGGAATATAGCGCGGCGTCAGCGTGGTCGGCAGCCGCAGGCTGTATTGATCAACGTTTTGTTCGAGGGTCTGAAAATAATCCAGTTCGACCGAGATTTTCTCGCCCGGCGCGATATTGGCGATTTTCGTCGTGAACAGATTGCTGCGCTCCTGACGGATAAGCCCGGCTACCTGACCCTGTTCTTTGGCCTCGGTGTAGCGCTGTTGGGCGGCCTGTTTTTCGAGAATTCTGCCTTCGATCAGCCGTTCGCCGATGCGGATCGTCATGGCCCGGATCGAGGCGTTTTCCGGCAGCGGAAAAACATAGATGCCCTCGACCCATTCGTCGGAAACATTTTTGAAATCCTGCGACATCTGCACATCGGCCACCACGCCGGCGATATGCATGCGTACGTTCGAGTGCAGAACGACTGCGTCGTAGCTGGCCTGTTCGCCGGACAGGAACAGCGTACCCGAGCGCACGCCCTCGTAATCGGGGCTGTCACCGGCGGCCCGGGCAGTGCCGCCGCTGAGTACAAGAATGGCAAGAAACGTGAGTTTATACAGCCGTCTGGCAGCCGGTTTGCTAAAGTTGAATGTCATGAGGGAATCTCCTGTGAGGGGTGTTACAGAAGATTTAACGCCTGGAAACTGACTTCCCGGTGTGTGAAAACGGGATGGATAAAGATGAAATCTGACAAATTATGACAAGGCAGGCGCTTACCAGGCGGATCGTGCTCGTTGAAGACGAGCCGGCGTTGCGCGAGAACTACCGTCTTGCGCTGGAGCAGTGTGGTTACGAAGTCGAGTGCTTCAGTGATCGTGCCACGGCCGAGGCGGGATTGCAGCAAGGCCTGCCCGATCTTGTGATCATTGATGTCGGCCTTGCCCGAGAGTATGAAGGCGGGTTCGAGCTATGCCGCAATCTGCGCGCGCGTTCAGCGACCCTGCCGATCCTGTTTTTGAGTGCACGCGATTCCGAGCTGGATGTGATCTCCGGCTTGCGCCTTGGCGCAGATGATTATCTGACCAAGGATATCAGCCTGGCGCAACTTATCGCGCGGGTCAACGCGCTGTTGCGGCGGGTCAGCGCATTGCAATCGGGCAGTGAAACGACATGCGAAGGGTCGCTGCAGATCGATCAGGAGCGGCTGAGTGTCCGTTGGTCCGCGCAACCGGTGCCGTTGACGGTGACGGAATTCTGGCTGGTGTATTGCCTGGCGCGTTATCCGGGGCAGGTCAAATCGCGCAGACAACTGATGGAGGCCGCCAATCTGGTGCTCGACGATCAGACCATCACCGCGCATATCAAACGCATCCGCAGGAAATTCCAGCGGGTCGATCCTGACTTCGATGCTATCCAGTCGGTCTATGCGGCGGGTTATCGCTGGGTGGAAGATCGCTCTTGAAATTGCGAACGCAACTGCTGTTGGCCGGCGCCCTGTCTCTGGCGCTGCCGTTCGTCAGCTGGAGCTATCTGGGTGAATTAAACGGATTGCTGCGCGATGCCGGACAACGGGCATTACAAACCCGTATCAACATGCTCGAAGCGGTGCTGCGCCAGGCCCCGCAGCTTGATAGTCTGGCGCCATCCGCGACCCCGTTGCGGGATCTGTACGCGGAGTATTCAGAACATGAAATCACTCTGGACGGTTACACCGCGGACTGGTCCGATCTGCAGCAAACGCCCAGGCATTTTCGTTATGCCGACAACAAAACCACGGCGACTGTCGGCTCCGGCGCCACGCTTGCAGAATTGGATGTGCGCGCCGCTGTCAGTGACCAATACCTTTATCTGCATTTCGAGGTCAGCGACAATCAGACGGTTTATCATGACCCCAATCGGGGGCTGCAGATCAGCGGCGACCGGCTGGAATTATTCTTCGAACATGGCGAGAACGACTACAAACGCTTCGTCTTGCGTGCGATTGCACCGGGGCTGATCCAGTCTCTGCAGGTTTTATCGATCGGGCAGGGTGAAAATCTGCTCCTTAAGGAATCGCGTATTCAGGCATTCTGGGAGCCCACCTCAGCAGGCTATTCCATCGAAGTGCGCGCGCCCTTGCCGGTCAACGGCAGTGGTTTCGGCTTAGCGCTGACCGATGTGGATGAGCCGGAGTTTGCCGGTGACGATGCCTGGATCGGCACGCTCGATCCGCAGTATCCGGTACTCTCCGGCCATCTGCATTACCGCTCCGGGGCCCTGCAAAACTATCTGCGTGATCTGACCCCTGAAGCCTCTCGTCTGCGGGTGTTCGACGCCGACGGCTGGTTACGGGCCGAGGTCGACCGGCTCGATGACACCCCGGCCGGCGAAACGCTTATCGACCCGCGTACCGCAGGTTTCGTCGATGCCGTGATGTACCGGTTTTTTGCCTGGTTGATGGCGGATCCAAAGGCTGCGGCAGAGGACCTCTACAGCCTGCAGGGCTCGACGCGGTTACAGCCCTTGCCGGATTTGCCGCCGCAGGAGCCTTTGGCTGAAGGTCGTTATAAAGTGAGCGGCATCGCCTTGCTCGGCGGTTTACGGCGGCTTGGAATGCCGGACGTTCCGCAGGGTTTTTTGTTGCTTGAGACGGCCGATGAATCGATCGGCGCAGCGCTCAACAGCACCTTGGTGCGTTTATTCGGCGTGCTGTTTTTATTGGTTGCGGCATTGATCACCGGCCTGCTGATTTACGCGAGCTGGATTTCCCTGCGGGTCAGGAAAATCAGTCTTGCCACCTCCGGCGCCCTGCAGCGGGACGGCAAGATCGCCGCCGAAATTCCAGGTCTTGGCGCGACTGACGAGATTGGCGACCTGTCGCGCACTATCGATGAGTTGCTGCGCCGGCTGGCGTCCTATACCGATTATCTTCAGGCTCTGGCCTCACGGCTTACCCATGAGTTGAGAACTCCGCTGGCGGTGGTTTCGACATCGCTGGAAAGTATTAAAAAGCAAAGTCTGTCACCACAGGACGAGCGGTTTATGCAGCGCGCGCTTGGCGGTACGCAACGATTACAGGGGCTGATCCGTTCACTCAGCGAAGCGACCCGGCTTGAACAGGCCGTACAAGGTGCGGAATTCAGCGAGTTCGATCTCGTCGACTGGCTGGAGGCGGTGACGCCGATGTATCAGGATTTGTATCCGCAGCGGGAAATTGCCTTCAGCA